>CAZGKX010000062.1:10563-14474 GCA_964525945.1 uncultured Legionellaceae bacterium | reverse complement strand
CAAGGCCCAACCACCCAACCCAGTGTCCAACCCAGTTCACAACCCACAACCCAACCTAGCAGTGATCCAAGCTATATTCCTACTCCGAATCCAACATGGTTTCCAACACCTCACCCAAGCTTTTCGCAAGCGCCCACTCCACTTACAGCTCAAAATTGGACGAGTCAACTCGCTCCCCGCAATTACATTTATGATCTCACCACAGTGGCTTCCAAAACAATTGCTTGTGGTGGCATTTATCCGGCTATTTGCCTTCAATTTGACAACGCCAATGGAAAACTTTCGACAACCTATGCCATGCCATTAGATATCATCAATAAAGTTAAAAGTATCAGCTCTACCGACATCGTTTTTTCTGGGAAAAATTTAAGTGGGCCTAACTACATCTGTGCGCGATACAGCCTTAATCTAAAAAAATTAACATGGGCTTTGCAATTGTCGTCTTATTTTCAATTGGCATTGATCAATTACGATCAGAATACTAATCAACTCTTAGTCGCAGGCTCCACTGTTTCCAACCGCCCAGCCGCTATTGGACTCGATCCTGACACTGGGCTGCCCATTTGGAAATACACTTATTATTTGCCCTCGATGGCAGTTTATATCGCTGATACAGCGTTTATGCCCTTTTACAGCGGCTCTTGTTTGGTTGGCTACGCAGCAGATGCAGACTCCAAAAAACAGATGTTCATCATGACCCTTAACTACTTTGGTTACCCTTTAATTGCGCAAACCATCAGCATGGGGGACTCAGATATCCAAGCCAACAGTGTGGCGATCGATCCAAAATCAGGCGATCCTATTCTCGTCGGAACTTTTTTTGATCAAAACAACAGACCACAAGCAATTATCACTCGTACCAAGATGAATTTACAGCTCAATACGCTATGGATTTTAACCCTTAATTCCGGAGCTGCAAGTGAATTTATCGCTAATACCGTGGTCGATACAGTGGTCTTTGCAATAGGTTATGCGACGGGATTTAGTCCGGAAATAAACAGGGAGAATATGATCTTATTCAAACTAGACCTTGCGAACGGGGATATCCTCGATGCCATGCGAGTCAGTGGCCCTGGCAACATTCTTTGTGAGGCGATTATTGCAGTGGATAACGGGTTAAGAATTGCATGCAATGTGAATGCCCAAGCTACTATTATTTATGTCGACCAAAACCGACTGTTAGCTCAAAATTTGCCACCAGAATACAATTCTTATAATTCTCAGGACGTACTGGCTGTGTTAAAAGCAAACACCACTCGCACCCTCAACACAGTGATCGCCGGCTATTATGGATTACCCACAAAAATTTGGCCAAGCGATGCCATACAAAGCGTGATCAATAAAAACGTTTCATTCCTATCTCTAATCCAAACTTGGCCCAATTTACCGAGTGGCGCTCCTACTAAAGCACCGGTTAACTCACCTACAAAATTTCCTCAATATCAACCCAGCAGCATGCCTACCGGACGGCCTACTCGCGCCCCCAGCGCTTCTCCAACAATAGAACCAAGCAGTAGGCCTAGTGTTTCTTCCAACCCTACCGGTGAGCCGACATCTAGCCAGCCCACTCTAACCCACCGCCCAAGTTATCGCCCCTCATTTAAACCATCGGCAATACCGTCCATTTTGATAACCTACTATCCAACGTATCGACCATCACTCAATCTTATCAACACCTCATTACCGATAACGTTAGCTCCTTCAACAAGGAGTCCATCTAGCACGCACCCCTCAAGGAAACCCGTTCGAACACTTCCAACGGCTAATCCTGTACAAGAGAATACATCTCCACCCAGCAGTTCTAACACAGAGCGTTCCGTCGACGAACCACCAACATCTAATGATCCATCGCACCGGGTGGATTATATGGTCTATGGTTATATTGCCGGCATAAGTGGTTTTATGTTGTGTGTTTTATTCTGTCACAATACCGGTTATATCTTGGTCTTGTGCTCAAGAATTTGTAATAACCAAGTTGGGATTGCAGACATTGAGAATCAACTTTATCCCCTTCAGTATGAGGGAGCAATTGAAGCAGTTAACGAAGCAGTATCGGATGAAAACAGTGTTAAGGACCATCACTCTGTTTCATCCGAGAGCAATATGAGTATGGATTCTTTTACCATTGAAGATGAAAGCAGTTTTGATATGGGGTCCTTCACTATTTCCAAAGATTCCAGCATCAAAATGCCCTCGACACCTCATTCAGAAACGAGTGAAAAAAATTTTTCCATCAGCGATATAAATTCCAATGCATCAACGGATAGTGAAAAATCTCCACCACCCTTCGCGAACGCTAAAAGCACTCGATCCATTTTTTCAGAACCAAAAACAACCTACCCGGCAACAAGCAAGCCACATCGCTCAAAGAATCTAAAAAGATAACGGTGCGCACAGGAACCTGAGTAGACAATCCCAGTATTATAGGCTTGTTCAGCGCTACCAGGCATTCAGATTACACCTCTTTTTAAAGCGGGGTTTGTAATGTTTAAAGCCGATTGAGAAAGAAGGCTCAAGTAAAGCAGACTCCGTGACAAAGAACTCCCTCTCAGTCGCAGCTCAAGTGTATTCGGATCAATCTGAACCGCCCGTGAGGGAGCGTAAAAATTGCCGTTGAATGGAAACCATCTCGTACGTAAGACTATATCCCCATACCCTCAGAATAATAATGATCAACCAACTCTGTAGAAGGCGTTGGAGCGCTCTGATTGTGGTTCCACATCATGATTTTGTTGGCAACCTGTCTCATGGTCCCCATGTTATGCGAATGAATATCCTCAAGGCGGGGGTGGCCGAATAAAAATCCATATTTTTGATGTTCACGAGTAAGGTTGATTCTTGGGCTAGATAATGCGGTAATCTGTAACACGCTCGCGTATGGATTCTCTTGGAGCATCTTATTGATGGCGATCCAATAGGCCGCATAATACATCAATGACGGGTACAATGGCTTTAGCATCAGCGGAGTGCCTTCTTGCAAACACGGAATCGATTCTTGCATAGTGGAATCCGATACAACGACAGGGGCATCATCCAACAGCTTGGCAACCGCCAGCATTAAACTCCAAGTAACCCTCCATTCATTCGGCGTTAAATGCTTTAAACCACCAAACAAGCTCATAACTAATGGCAACAATTTACGTTGTTGAAGTTCATGCAACGTCTTCAAAACTTGGCCTGACGTAAAAAGTAGCTGCATCTGATGATAGAGCTTATCAGGATTCATCGACGAAAAAATATTTGTTCCTTCTCGTTGATCTTTTTCAATAATGTTATTCAATGCCAAATGAATGCCCAGAGAAGGATTTAAATGCGATTCCGTGCTCAAGGTGTGCATAAGATGGAGAAGAGTACTGGGATGTTGTCGAAACATAAGTTCAGGATCACGAACATGTAACAGTGTATGTGCCATCAGGGGCATTAATTCCTGAGCAAATGGGCAATACATTTTTTGAGTCCGAAAATCAAAATACATCGCGTCTTGAATAAAAGTTAAGGTATTTGCATGCTGTTGAATGTTCATGTTATCCGGTAAAAAACTCATATTGATAGAGATTTTTTGGCCTTTTACAAAAAAATAAGTTTTCAGGATCACTGCAGAATAAGTCTCCCTTTTTGTATAGTGTCCAACAATCGTCGCACAGCTAAATTCATTGTGAGTTAATCGCTCACACACGGAAGAAATCTGTTGCGTCCCACCTAACATCACAATATCTAAATTTTTCGGATTGATTTTATGGTTTGCACCACTGAACAAATAATACTGTAAATGATCAAATGGCGTGAGAATATTTTTCAAAGCCATTAACGCGTGGGTCCATATTGCTCCAGGTTGCATACATGCCGGACTTACGAACGGCAAGTAATAAGCATCAAGCATTGCAGGTTGCGGCACGTCTTCCACCTTGGTT
>CAZGKX010000062.1:0-10553 GCA_964525945.1 uncultured Legionellaceae bacterium | reverse complement strand
CAAGCGTCATATCGACGGTGAGAGGCGAAATGGTTGATCCAGTGGTGATAGGAGGAGCCTCTTGATTTCGCTCTTTGTTGATCGCTAAAAAAGTCATTCGCTCTTGCAATAACGTATCCATGCGCTCGACTTCAGAACGGATCAATTTATGCGAGTCGTGTTGAAAAAAAATCAATGCCTGCCTGCATGCATCTAAATCCGCAACCGAAGAGCTCTCTCTAATACGCGCTCCGAGTGCGTGTATTTTTTCAATTTTTTTGTTAACTTTTTTGAATGAACGTTGTTTGAGCGTCGAGATACTCGCCGTTTCCAAAATAGGCAGTGTAGGGCTATCGGAGGCAGGTAAGCTAACCCCGTCCTTTTGATCAGGAGAACCATCTAACACGCCAGCAAGCTGCTGGTCACGGGTGAACGTTGCATCATGAGATGCTTCAAGGGAAGCCAATTTTTTGCCGTCACCCGCCGTATCGCGAGAGCTCTCTGGATGTCCCGATGAGCTCTCATGACGAACCTCATGGAGAGGTAACGTTTCGATGATTTCCTCCAAAAGCTCCGCCAGAAATGACGTTGGATTTTCTGGGACTGTAACGACCATGCCTTCACCTAAAGGGATGCCATTTTCAGCCGAAGTTTTCTCTACCTGGTCTCTCACCTCCGCCAACACATGAGTTGTGATTACATGTTGGAGTTTTTTTCTTGATCGACTATTTCTTATAGGCAGCTCTTGAGGTATAGGTAACGAATACTCTTTCGAAAGCGCGTAAAACTTTTCATTCAATGCAACTAACTGAGGGAAAGAAGAATAATATTCGTTATCAATAAGGAATTGATAAATGTCTTTGTTAAGTTCCTGGTGGGCTCGCGTCAGCAGGAGCTGATCGCTGCCTGTATGAGCGAGCGAGCTTATCATACGGATAAGAGATTGTCGTGTTCTCTCTGTTACCAACAACGGTTCGGTAATGATGGAGCCTTTGACCATCGAAAATTGCAGCAGGTTCTCATCGATGCATTCGATGTATACAACATTCGGTAAATAATCTTCAGGAGCAGGAAGACGTTTTACAAGGTAAAATTCACCGCAATAACTCTTTAGCTCATTTAGAAAATAAGATACTTTCTCCGTAACCAACTCTCGATGCTTCTTATTTTTAAGAGTCCTACGCAATAAATTCACCAGAAGAGCAGTTGCGTCAACATTCTCATCGCGTATGACGTTAAAAAGCGCTGTTACAGGTATCTCACCAAACCTGTCTGCTTTCAAAAGATCCGCTTCTGCACCCCGCTCTAATAATAATTGAGTGAGCTCTTCCGAAGAAAAATAACTACAACTCAAGAATAATGGAGATTCGCCATTTTCATTGCATGCATGCACATCTGCACCAGCCTCTAACAACAATCGAACCGCATCCACAAAATCCCATTTTGTACATGCCTCGCATAAAGCAAGGTTTAATTTTTGTTGATCGGTTAATTGATTGAAATACTTGCTTGGCGATCCTGGATAAGCCAATGTTTGATTTTGATAAGCCAACAATTCCACCAAAATAGGCGTTTTTCCTGGTTTCTTGATGCTCGGGATGAACCAATCTTGCTCAAACACATCATCAATTTCAATCTCCGGATGTGTCAATAAAACACGTACACTTTCAAGGTTTCCCTCCATAATCGCACAATGCAAGGCAGTTTGTTGTTGGGCATTCGCTTGATTAACATCAAGCTCTGGATGTTCGAGTAAACGATGCAATAAGGCCGGATGGTTAAACCATGCATGAATAGGAGCCCGACCTTTCGCATTAAGTAAATTGACATTCGTGTCCGGTTTCGATAACAAATAATCAAGTGCATTGAGCGTCAACCCGGGGCGATGCAATAAAGCATCCCCATTGGCATCGAATACATTGGGTGTGGTGGTATAATAAAAAGGACGCTGAATGTTATTATCTAAAAGAAACTGAATGATAGACATTTGAGTTAATTTAAAGTTTTTTGTTTTATCTAGAACATTTAATTTTAATTTTTCGAGGGCAATCCACACATCATCCTTTAATGCACCCTGCGTCAAGAGTGTCTTCAACGTTTCATGAAGGGCCGTCGTGTTGCCTGTTTCGACAGACATTTGATAATCATTGCTTAGCATTTGCTGATGAGTAAGGTTCAATAGCATGATTTAAAACCCAGTGAAATTAACGTTGTGCCCATATTATACACAATATTGACTTAAGTAATCCTTAGGATTTTGAAGATTCGCTATTGCGTGTCAAAAAAGACAGTATCGTCAATGAAACATGGGTATGGTTTAAAAGATTGAGCTGAGCTTTTGGACAACATGATATCCATTTAAAACAGATATCATGTGGATTTTGGTATGTTGCAAAATAAGCCTACATAAGACCATTAACCTTACCATCGGTCAGTAATAACTGTTCATTGTTTTGTACTGACTTCTTTGTAATATAAAGGCTTGGCTTATGAAACAAATACCGCATACTCTGCCTAAGGGTGCTTTGTAAAATAAGTGTATCACTACGCCCATTTCTAAACGAAGTCACAAAATTTCCTCCATTGATGCTACTAGCAAGAGAAGGTGGATTGGGTGCTTTAGCCAGGGGTAAAAAATTAGGTTCAGAAGCATATCGTACAGTTGCTTCCATATCACAATAAGCATCTTTCAGACCAAAAGGTCGGTCGACAATCTTACGATCACATCCTGCAACCATGATGTTTGCATTTTTTAAACGCTGACCAGGACAAAGCGAGTATTCAATCATACCCGGAAATCGTTGCGCAACTCGCTCGCGAATTTCAGGATTAGTTTCCCAATATTTCTCCCAAAAAGAACCAGTCAATAGAGGTGAACTGTTGACTATGGCATGTTTAATTCGTGTCGTATGATAAGTATTACTAATACAAGCTAAATTAACAGGGAGATCTAGCTTGATATTATATTTCAAGCAATATTTAGGCCATACGTGCTCAAAAAACTCGCTGAGATCGAGTATTTGCCCCATGGTATTTATGATAGGGATTGATCGAATAATAAATAAAGACGCAGGAAGGCCCAAAAAAGAGCCTTGTTTTTCTAAAATCGCTTGCAACTCAGCATTTTGATCATCTCCTCCATTGAAATAGACAAAAGTGGGTTGAAAAACGCCTGTATTAAGAAAGGTATTTTTCATGCAATTGATTGCATAATGAATGCCGTATTCAACTCGACGAATCGTATCTTCTGGGTCAAAGGCATGAGGACAGAAAATATTTTTATCTGGATTAGTTGTCTCTAAATAAACTTGTTTTTGCAATGCAGTGCGGCCACTAAATACGGCTACAATGTGCGCGTTTCCAGGTGCTTGTTGTTCTGCATGATACTTTTCCGCCTCAATAAATGCTTTGCTCAAATCGGTTATACTGATAGCAATATTATCGATACTTATAGCACCGCTTTCCACAAGACCATGAATGACTTTTCTTGCTAGTTCTTTCATTTATTTTCCAAAAATACGTCCTAAATTAGAACGATTGATTTCACATTCATCGCCAAAAATTAAAAGTGTAGAGGATAGCTCAAATGAGTTAAATGCGCATCCTGAGCAATACACTTATCTTACGGTAGAGGCAATCATAGCGCATGTGTATGAACAGTATGATGCATCATACTCTGTCAGTGGAATGACTGATTTATTACATCGTTTAAAATTCACGTATAAAAAATCAAAGTTAGTGCCAGCAAAAGCCGACAAGAAGAAGCAAGAGGAGTTTTTAAAGCAACTGGACACTCTAAAAGCAAGCAAAGGCAAGGACGAGCCCATTTTGTATATGGATGGTGTTCACCCGCAGCATAACACTATATTGTCGTTCAAGATAGTCAGTCATTTTTTAGAAACATCAAAAATTCAATGGGTCTTTTTGCCCTCATATTCACCTAATTTAAATTTAATTGAGCGACTGTGGACATTCATGAAGAAAAAGGTTCTTTACAACAAATATTATGAGACATTCGATACCTTTAAAGAGGTAACGTAAAGCGCGAGTGGTAGTGCAAGTGCTCGTCTGAATAAGCATCTATCAAAATTCACAAGGCTCACAATCTAAAATAAAAAAATTGTTCTTAATTACTAAAAATGCTATACTACAAATGTAGCTAAATGTAACTATTGTAGGTGAATGATGGGTATTCCTATTAGAATTGATGAATCAATTTATTACGAGGCAAAAAAAGTTGCTTCTGCTGAATTTCGATCTATCCCGAATCAAATTGAATATTGGGCCAAGCTAGGAAAATGCGCATTGGATAATCCTGACTTACCCATCGAATTTATAAAAGATGTGCTTTTATCAAAGCTTCAAGATAAATCACTAGCGGAGCCTTTTAATTTTGAGGAAAAAAGTGAGTGATATCAATATAAAGCAAATGCCTGCTTTTAAAAAAGCTTATAAAAAGTTACCGCTTTCTCAACAATTGATTGTAAATAATGCAATTAAAGAAATTATTAAAAACCCTCAAATTGGGAATGAAAAACGAGGGGATTTATCCGGAGTATTTGTTTATAAATTTAAAATTCATCATCAAGAATTTCTTTTAGCCTATGAGTGGGATGCTACACAACGTTTATTATTGGCATTAGGTGTGCATGAAAACTTTTATCGTGACCTTAAAAGTAGATAAATTTATACCAGGAGATTAAATGATTGCGCTAAATATCAATGGAAAAAGCCTGGTAAACAAAACAATGGAAATACGAATACGCAATAAATTTCAGTTAATTGATCTAATTAGATACGCCATATTTACTATATGGCGTAGATATTGAACTTGCTAAAGAGCAAGTTATCCAAGCCTACGAGCTTACACAAGAATCATTGAGTCATACATTTATTTGTGTAAATGGTCTTACCCCTTTAGTTTTAAATGAAATAGCAGATGCAGACAACTATAATCGATTAACAATCATCCATGATCAATTGTATGAAGAAGTTTATGTTCAGTTATTCTTATTAGCAAAAGAAAAATTCAGTGGGAATATATTAAGTTTTCAACGAGCAAAAATTAATCGCATGTTACGTGATTTATATCATGAAATTTGTTTAATGGAGCCACTAAACGTTATTAAATTCTGAGCTCGCTATTGAACAGCTTAGCCATACAAGCATCCTCAACCGTCCTGTTCTAGGTGTTAGTCTGAAAAAGAGGAGCCACCTAAAAACGTATCCTGACAATGCCTTCGTTAATTCGTTATTTTCGAAGGCACTTGTCTGTTTTTTCAAATTGATTTATCAGTACTTTTGTTACCGATACATTAGAATTTTTTGAAAACATTCAGCCATACAAGTCAGAATTAGATTCGTTGTTGACCAATCATTTTCATCTACTCCATGCCACATCAGACCTCAGTTTCATGAAATACCATCAAAGACCATAAAAAACCACATCACTTATAGCTTGTCGCCCTTTATCCAAAATACACTAAGTTGTCTTTCACGGCCTTTAATTGTCTGCAAATGGTGCCGTTTTGGTGCCGGTGATTATGCAGCTTCTAATTCAATATGAACACGTTGCCCAATAGCGGCAGCAATGTTGACCAATGCATCTAATGAAAATCGAGAAATACGACCACGTAACATATCATTCAAACGTGGTTGGGTGATTCCGCAATGTTGAGCTGCTTCAACTTGTTTCCAATCATTTTTTTTAACAATCGCGACAATCTGGCGCATCAATGCAGCTTTCGCTTGTATATTAGCTGACTCTCCAGCGGTATCAGCAATTGCATCCCAAATATTATCGAAGCTTTCTACTTTACTCATCTCTATTTGCTCCTCATCAGTTCAGTAAAACGTGCTTTTGCAAGATCAATGTCACGTTTTGCTGTGGCTTGAGTCTTCTTTTGAAATGCATGTAAGACATACCGCATCCGAAAGTCTTGCTGTATATATGATACGATAAGTTCCCGACTCGTCCCAAATTCTAATTTCGTCAACACCGTTGCCAATTGAAGGCATGGGTTTAAAATCATCAGGTTGCTCACCACCTTGTACTTTATCCAGCTGGTAACCCGCATCCTGTTTCGCATCAGCATCAAACTCCCGCAAACGGGTTAGTGAATCACCTAAAAATCGTATTGGTTTCATTTATTATTATTTTTATATCCATTTCAATATAATTGTATCTGTTACGATATAATTTGCAAGTTTCCACAAGTATGCCGTGAGCATCTGATTAGCTCAGCCACATTTTATAAATGGCGCGCTAAATATGGCGGTATGGATATCCCCATGATGTCACGTTTAAAAGAGCTGGAAGATGAAAATAGGCGTCTTAAAAAGATGTATGCAGAAGAACGTTTGAAAGCGGAAATCCTCAAGGAGGCCATTGAAAAAAAGTGGTAACACCGTCGCGTCGGAAGGAGTTGGCGCAAAAGGCGGTGGAAAAAAAGGATATTTCGGTTCGCTTGTCATGTGAGCTGTTTGGTATCAGCAAAACCTGTTTTCGGTATCAACCCAAGTTAAACGATGAAAACACCATGATAGCCGATGGGTTATTGCGTTTGACACAGAATCAGCGTAACTGGGGCTTTGGCCTGTGCTTTTTGTACTTGCGTAATGTGAAGGGATTTGCGTGGAATCACAAACGCGTTTATCGAATAGACCTAGAACTGGAGCTGAACATGCGAATTAAACCGAAAAAGCGGTTAATCAGGGAAAAATCCGAAACATTGACGGTGTCATTGGCCATCAACGAATGTTGGTCAATGGATTTTATGCATGATCAGTTGGCAAGTGGTCGTAATTATCGTCTATTCAATGTACTTGATGACTTCAATCGTCAAGGTCTAGCGATCGAGGTAGATTTGTCATTGCCAGCAGAGCGTGTGATACGAACGCTGAATCAAGTCATTGAGTGGCGAGGTAAACCCAAGCAAATACGCTGTGACAACGCCCGGAATACATCAGTAAAGTACTGGAAAAGTGGGCTGAAAAAATAATGGATAGTATTCAGACGTTAGAAAAGGTTTTAAATGAGCTTCAATATTAATTGGTGAATGATATGTGCACGGCGTGAATAGCGTAAAATGCCCCGTTCCTGCCCCAGAATGATATGAACATATATTTAAGTTATATAAATCAATAGATTACAAATAATTCCTGCGGGTTCACTTCCCTATGATTTGACCCAAACCTCAAAAACCATGAAAGACTACGAAAGCCCATATAAAATCAGGACACTGTAAGGGAAGGAAACCATCTACTCTGTTGTCTGTGCTCGTCCTTTATTGTCGATGAATAAACCCGCAATAAACCCTTTAAGTTTGCCTCTCCATTCAACCTACTCAAAAGATTGAGGCTTTCTTCTTAAGCTTTTTAATTGCCCTTGTTTGGATTTTTCATCCAGCGTTTTTTGCTTTGATCGTCTTGATCTACGCTTTTTTTGACGTTTTAACTTTTCAATTCGTTGCTGTTCTTTTGTTTTTTCATCACTTATGCTCGAATGCAATTTATCACAAAGCCGCTCTCGTGCAAAATAGCGATTATCATCACGACTTCTGGATTCCTGACATTTTACCTCCAAACCGGATGGCAGATGCTTCAAATAAACAGTTGATGCCGTTTTGTGCAGATTTTGGCCGCCTTTGCCACTGCCCAAGATAAATTTTTCGACAAGATCCGCTTCAGTAATATGAAGCCTTACCATCCGCTCTGTCAATTTCTCCCATTTATCTTTATTGACCATTTAATTGTGCACTTATGGATTACACCAAATGTCCTGTTGAATCAAAACCCAGAAAGGAGGAACGTGCATTAATATAATAATTTTTTTTGGACGTTGCTTCATTTCAATAGCGCATCGCAATGCGTAATAAGAATTTCATCGTAAAATTTTTTTCGAGCGTCATTATCAAGAAAATTAAGATGAATATCAGTCAACCACGCCAATTTCATTTTTAGTGCCTATTCATTACATTGATATTTTTCTAATTCGCTCTACTACAGTTTGAACTCGTTGTGATGTCACTGGACCATCGCTTACATGCCCAGGTAATGATTGCACAAATTGATCGTTCTTCAGTAAATCACCCAATATAACCTTTAGATGTAGCTTTAAGCTATCATCCGACCTGTTTATTTCATCGGCAATTTCAACACATCCTGCAATGACCGTAATAATGTCTTCAAAATCATGACTACCGAGAAAATCATTATTTCCTCTCGAGTTAAATGCTTCTATTTTGGTTGCCAAAAAATAAGGGGCCGTGACAGATTTTATTGCGAGATCATCACAGATTTGATGGGCAATAGCATGTTTTATTGCTTCTTTATACCAGTGATTTCCCCAACCCAAGATTTTTTCGTCGGTAGGCATTACATCGAGAATGATATCGTCAAAATGCCAACGGCAAGCAACATCATCATTCATTGAACGATGAAATCCTTTTTCTTTTAATTTGTTTTCAAATTTGTAATATTGTCCCAATGAAATAACATCAATAATGCAATCAACATCCAGTGTAGGTCGAACATCCAGCGATATGGGATCATTAATAAAAAGAGCAGTGGTGCAGCCTCCCAGATAAACAACCTCATCATTTAATTCACCTAGTTTTCGTGCAACGAACTCTAGCATCTTTAAATTTGATGTTGCACGTTTATTTTTGTGATTCATATTCTTTCTCGTAATAATTTAATGGCAATATTGCGTTCTCTTACTCGTCCAGCCCGAATAGCATCAATAATGACCAGTAACTCATAAAAAGGTTGATCGGGATGTTTTGCAATTGATTGAGGAACTGAACGATACAACGGCTCCAAAGCTAAACCACGATGCTCACCTTCAGCATAGGGCCATACCGGAATCGGATCATCGCCGAGCATAATATGTTTTTCAAAAATGGGAGCAGCATAACTCGTGGCGATCCCTCGCGTATATGCTCCTAGCTGAACGGGGAAAAAATATTTCACGCCAGAAATTAAACATTCTTCGCAAGCAGACTTTATTACAGTACGTACTATTCTACTTTGATCACGAAGAGCTGGGCCCAACAACCCAGATAGCTCTAATCGCTTAATTCCTTCGTGAATTTCAGAGGCGCTCATGCATAAATAGGTTGCCAAATCTTTTTGAGGTGGTTGCTCAAGATTTTTGGTTGATAGTATTTTTAAAAGTATCACGATGTCTTGTGGTTTTAGCATCAATGAATCCTCAATAGATATTCTATTTATAGTTTAACCCATATATTCGCAATTTGCGAATCGCGAATCGCGAATCACGACTCACGAATTGTTTTGTTGGCTTGTAATGTGTTCAAAACTTATCTCGTCTTCGGTCTTTCTAGATGTAGTATCTAAAAAGACATGTTTCCTCATTTCATAAAAATGGCAAAAACATGCTCTCCACGACTAAAACACAATGGCCAGATACGATGTTTTTAGAGTTTTATTCTGTTTAGATGGAACATTGAATAGCGGCTGAATTTATGCTGGTCACACGTATTTTCTACGTATATGAAATAAATTACTTATAAGTTATCCTCTACACTTTTAATTTTTGGCGATGAATGTGAAATCAATATGTGTTTATCTGGGTGCAAAATTTGGTAGTTCCACGTTCTTTAAAGATGCTGTGATTCAATTAGGGCATCAAATAGCTCATTCGAATATCCGTTTGATTTATGGCGGTTCTAGTCTGGGATTAATGGGGCTATTAGCAACTAGCGTAATGGACTCAGGGGGAAAAGTAACAGGGATAATCCCTGAGAATCTTCTTGCTTTAGAAAAACCTTTAACTTCAATAGATGAACTTATTATCACCAAAACTATGCAAGAAAGAAAAATGCTAATGCAACAAAAAGCCGAGGCATTTATTGTGATGCCTGGAGGCTTAGGTACTTTGGAAGAGGCTTTTGATACCTGGAATGCTATTAAAATAGGTGCCTTTAATAAGCCAATTGGATTTCTAAACCTTGATAGCTATTTTGATGGTTTGTTTTCTTTCATATCCAATGCTGAGAAGTACGGCTTTGTCTCTAAAACGCAAGCGCAAATACCTAAAATCAATGCCTGCCCAGTATTATTACTATCTGAACTGTCAACATGCTGTTCATTGGAAACAGAACGTTGTTAAAAGAATAGGAAATTAAAGTATGGTCGGTTTAAACTTAGAAAAGCACTTTTCTTTAACTAGTAGTAATCTTATTCGGCAAATTTGCGATCCTGTATTAAATCCAATTGGTATTACTTATTTTAACTATATAAAAATATATCATAATGACTGCTCAAGAGAGCTTCTAACAAATAATGCCGGTTGGATCGATCATTTTTATAAAAACGCCTTATACGATACAGTGGGAGCAATTGATATTGAGCACCTTCTACCAAGAGGATATTTTCTATGGTCTGAGATGGATAAAAAGTCCCCTGTTTACTTACAAGGTAGAGATTTTTTCAATATTGATCATGGAATAAGCTTTGTCATTAAAAGGACGGATGTAACTTATCTCTATATCTTTGATCTTGCCCGATAAAATCGGACACATTGCTAAGCTACTTTTTTGATCTCAAAT
>CAZGKX010000061.1:0-14713 GCA_964525945.1 uncultured Legionellaceae bacterium | reverse complement strand
TACTAAATCTAAGCCAGCCGCTAAACCTACAGGAGTCCCAATCTCACGATCCTTCGTCAATAACAATGCCATAGCGATTCCGGCAATGTAACGATCACGACAGTAATCAGTAAATTGGGATAGTACGGTTTGATAGTGCAGCTTTGACTTTGTTCCCATTCACCATGTTAGCCCGTGATAACAATTAGGGTTCATAATATGTGAAAAGTGGGTTTTAATTGCTGAAGAATCAAATGCTGCAGCACTCGACAAATCAACATGATTTGCATGAGTCATACGCTTTTTTCATAGGCAAAAAGTCTGTCAACGGCTAGAGTTAAATTATAAACACGAGGCAAATGTGACACAGAATTCCATGTAACCCACCGCTCAACGATAAACCAAAGGAAAAAACCGCTGACGTTTAAAAAAATAATTCAACAAACCTATTTCTATAAAAACAAGATAGGCCGTGGTCAGCACATCGCTAAGATAATGCTCGGTTAAAACGATGCGCATAGTTGCAACCAACAACCCAACCAGGCTCCAGGTAACCACATGATTTGGGTAAATGATGCTAAATCCAAGCATTAACCCCATTATGGTAGTCGTATGCCCTGAAGGAAAAGACCAATAGACTCCCTTTAAATGAGGCCCATAAAATCCAAACAACTGCGACTCAAACAATAAACCGGGACGAGCTCGCCCCAGTGAAATTTTTAGTACAGCCGATATGGCATTGGGAATGAAAACACAGCTCCACAAAAACCATAGCCTTTGCTCCCATTTTTTATTTTTGTAAACAAATCGATAAAAGAGCGCCAGTAGGAAAAGGAGACTTACCCACACATAAGACTCTCCCACGAATGCAAACACTTTAAAAACCGAGAGCAATGCGTGAACATCAGTTTGGTGAAAATAATAAGCAATCGCTTTGTCAAAATAGCAATAGCAAACAACCATGAGAAATAAAAACAAAATAAACACAACAGGCTTTGTTAAAATTAAAAATGCACGTTCAAAAGTCATTAAAACAAATCCTCTTGTGACAACCCAACTCCTTCCAAAAGTTTCCGTAACGCTTTTAAAGCTTCAACCTGAATTTGGCGAACACGTTCACGTGTCAAATTAATTTCTTTGCCCACATCTTCCAGGGTTGCTTTTTCAAATCCTCTTAAACCAAAACGCCTTGCAATCACTTCTTGTTGATTTTCAGTTAACGCGTCTAATAGCATCTCAATGTGAGCTCTTAAATTCTCATCCGTTAGGAGCTCTGCAGGATTCACGCTGTTTTCATCGGCAATGGTGTCCAACAAAGATTTATTTTCCTCAAAACCAATGGGGGTATCCACAGACATCACTTTATCGTTCAAACCCAATAATTTTTGAACATCTTCCAAGGGTGTATCAAGCATTTCTGCGATCTCTTCTGCAGAGGGCTCATGATCCAATTTTTGGGTTAAATGCCTTGCTGCCCGCAAATAGACATTTAATTCTTTTAACACATGAATAGGCAATCGAATGGTGCGTGTTTGATTCATAATGGCTCGCTCTATCGTTTGGCGAATCCACCAAGTCGCATACGTGGAAAAGCGAAACCCTCGATCAGGATCAAATTTTTCCACGGACTTCATCAAACCTAAATTGCCTTCTTCAATCAAATCCAACAAAGGCAAACCACGATTTAAATAGCGGCGTGATATTTTAACGACCAGCCTTAAATTTGATTCAATCATTTTTTTTCGAGCGCTGGCATCACCTTTTAAAGACAGTTTTGAATAATAGACTTCTTCTTCAGCACTTAGTAGCGGTGAAAAACCAATTTCACTGAGATAAATTTGTGTCGCATCCATGGCCTTTGCCATACGCTTGCCACGTTGGTAGGTCGGGAAAGCGTCTTCATCACTGAAATCATGGACAACCACCATCTCAGAATCGGCATTTAAATCTTCATCAGGTTCAATAACCGCATCATTGTCATCCATCACGTCCATATCATCCGTCAAGTCATCAACGGGAATATCGAGGTTTTCATCAGTGGTTACATCCAAATCATCTGAGGCTTTTTTATTAGCACACATTTTTTCACCTGTTTATCATTCAAGCGGCGTATTATTAACTTAAACGATTGGGAACATAAAAGCTAGACTCAAGGTAAAAAACCTTTATTATCATTCACTTTTTGGGTTTACTTCAGATAATTTAAAGGGTTAACCGGCTGTCCTGCGTATCTAATTTCAAAATGCAGGCCGCGGTAACGTCGTTCTACAATGCCCATTTCTGCAATAACTTGCCCTGCTTTAATGAATTGCCCTTCTCGCACCAAATTACGGGCATTATTACCATAGGCCGTTAAAAATTGATTCGCATGGCGGATGATAATGAGGTTGCCATAACCTTCCAGCCCACTTCCAGCGTAAGCGACCACTCCGCTGTTTGCAGCAAAAATCTGAGCTCCTGGCGCACCCGCGATATTGATGCCTTTTTTACCTTGTTGGGGTACAAATGTTTCAACGATCCGCCCTTGTGCTGGCCATCGCCATTGGCCCGATGACGCTCGATTAGGCGTTGTTCGAAGAACAGAGGGTGTAAAAAATTGTTGTTTTGCGGGTGGCTTCGCATAGCGGCGCTGTGCCCTAGCATTGACGCCTGGTTTTAATCGAATGATTTGACCCACATGCAGTGTGTAAGGAGCGCGGATATTATTGCGATAAGCAAGTTGCCGATAATCTTGATCATAACGAAAAGCGATGGAATACAATGTATCGCCCCGCCTTACAACATATTGCTTGGCGTGCGAGCGCCAATGCAATTCAACCACAGGAGCAAGCCCATCTCGTTCACAGGCAGTGACAAAAATCATTGTGATCAAAACACATCCAATCGACAAAACCTGTTTTATTTTAGATGGGAGAATACGCATATAATTCGCTCAAAAAACCCATTTAAATAGGCCAAAAACAACCACAATTAACGAAAGCAGGGTCCAACCAATGATATCAATGTAGTGGCGCAAACGTGTTTCAAGGTGCTCGCCTGCATAATACATAATCCCGCACACAAGATAGAAGCGTAAACCTCGCCCAATCAAAGACCCCAGCACAAAAGGTAAAAAAGCCAAATGCATCGTGCCCGCCGCTATCGTAAAAACTTTATAAGGAAAAGGGGTCACTCCCGCAAGTATAACCATCCAAACGCCGCCCTTATCAAACCAATGCATAATATGTTGATAATGGGTTTCAAACGAAGTGTTTACAATCATTGGCTGTATAAACATCATCAAATACATGCCAATTAAATAGCCAAGCACGCCACCTGCCACCGAAAAAAGAGTGGCAATCAACGCATAACGCCATGATTTTTTGGGTGCAGCAAGCCCCATGCTGACCAACATGACATCCGGTGGAATAGGAAATATGGACGATTCAATGAACGAAACACCAGCTAGATAGTAAGGTGCATGGCGATGTTTAGACCAAGTGATCGTTTTGTTATAAAGGTGTGAAAATATTTTCATGATGTCCAGCTCAGATCATCCATCCATGTAGCTACTTGTTCAAATATTTTATAATGCGTCATGTCGAGATGCATTGGCGTAATTGAAACAAAGCCTTGAGTAACCGCATAAAAATCCGTGCCGGGACCCGCATCCGCTTCAGAACCTGGAGGCCCTATCCAGTAAATGGGGCGTCCTCTTGGATCGGTGTCCTTGACAATGGGTTTATCGCAATGACGCTTACCCAGTCGGGTGACTTCTATACCTCTTATTTTTTCCAGCGGTAAATCAGGTACATTCACATTCAAAATGGTTTGAGCTGGCAATCGATGCGTATTCAATTTCAACACCAGTTTTTTTGCGATTACTGCCGCTGTCTGGTAATGATGAATGTTCTGATTTCCGACCATGGAAACGGCAACGGCAGGCAACCCTAAAAAGCGCCCCTCCATCGCCGCTGCGACTGTTCCTGAATAAAGAACATCATCGCCTAGATTTGCACCATCATTGATGCCACTGACCACGATATCTGCATTCGTGTCCAAAAATCCAGTGAGCCCCAAATGCACGCAGTCTGTGGGCGTCCCTTCAACGCTGTAGTAGCCGTTTTCAAGCCGATGGATGGACAAGGGTCTAGAAAGAGTCAGCGAGTTACTTGCTCCACTGCGGTTTCTGTCCGGTGCGATAACATCGATTTCAGCAATAGAAGCCAATTCATTTGCCAAGACACGAATCCCCGGAGCCATTACGCCATCATCGTTGCTGATCAATATTCGCATGTAATTAGCTCAACTTACGGGTGATTCTAACCATTTTACCACCGCCAATCGTTCATTTAGATTTTGCTTGTGGCGGTCCAGCTGCATTTTTACGTCTGCATTCAACGCATGCGCACGAGCGCTCGACTCCCCTGCTGCAATTTGCTGTTGCAAAGATAAAATCTTTTGCCCATAGCCTTGGGGATCTAAGCGCAGTTCGTAAGCCAATGCGTTGATACGCACAGCAATTAATTTTAGTTGTTCACAGTTCAAGCTGGTTGTGGGTTTAACATGGCATTTATTAAAGGCCTGTTGCAATTCTTTGGGATGCACTTTGAAATAAGCCTCGTCATGAGCAAAACTGGATGCCGTCCATAAAGAGAGAAGCACTACAATAAAACAAATCCGCATTGCATATTCCTTGAACACTATAAGCCAAACACAGTGATAGAGCCGTATACTATCACTGTCTTCAGCCTTTTCTCAACCATTTACGACGAACGTCTTCCATCAGCTTGCTTTTTTGGATTGACTTTGCCTTGCACAGGCAAAGATTTCTTCGTTTTATGACCCGTACCCTGCCATTCTTTTTTCGGACTGGCATTTCTGCTATTTCGGGAGGGGGCTGATCGCGATGGATGGGGTGATTTTGCAAAAGGCACCACAGCCGTTGGTAAATTATGTTGAGGCTCAAAATCATCCACTACATCACGTTTCAGTTGACATTTAATCACTTTCTCAATGGATTGCAGCAATCGAATTTCGTCAGCGCACACCAAAGATATAGCCTCACCCACCGTTCCAGCACGGCCAGTGCGGCCTATTCGGTGCACATAATCTTCAGCCACATCCGGCAAATCGAAATTAATGACGATAGGAAGCTCATCAATATCAATTCCTCTGGCCGCAATATCGGTAGCGACTAAAATATGTATTTTACCCGCCTTAAAATCTCCCAGAGCTTTGGTTCGTTGTGACTGGCTTTTATTGCCATGAATAGCCAGTGCCTCAATGCCATCCGTTGCAAGTAATTTAACCAATTTATTAGCACCGTGTTTCGTTCTTGCAAACACCAAGGCTTGGGCCCAACTCTGAGTACGTATAAGGTGGCTCAACAATTCTGCTTTACGGCTTTTATCCACAGGATGGATTTTTTGCTTAACACTAACGGCCGTGGCATTCCGTGGGGTAACGCTAATTTCCACCGGATTTTTTAGCAATTCTTTTGCAAGCTTACAAATATCATTGGAAAACGTTGCAGAGAACAACAGTGTTTGCCTTGCTTTAGGCAATAGAGCAATAATTCGTTTAATATCATGGATAAAGCCCATGTCCAACATCCGATCTGCTTCATCAAGAATGAGCGTGTCTATTTCATCAAAACGAATCGCACGTTGTTGGTATAAATCCATCAATCGACCCGGTGTGGCAATCAAAATTTCAACACCTGCTCGCAAACGCATCATTTGTGGATTGACTTTCACGCCCCCAAATACCACCGCAGAACGCACCGTCAAATGTTTGCCATATTGCATGACACTTTCATGAATTTGCGCGGCCAACTCCCTTGTTGGAGCAAGCACCAACACCTTTGTTCGATTATTGCCTGCTTTGGGTTGATTGGCTAAGCGTTCTAACAACGGCAACGTAAAAGCAGCTGTTTTTCCAGTCCCTGTTTGTGCTGAAGCCAATAAATCTTGTTCTTTTAAGATAACAGGAATAGCTTGTGTTTGGATGGGCGTTGGTGTGTCGTAGCCTTGTTCACGAATGGCACGTAAAATGGGTTCTGATAAAGCTAATGTTGAAAATGACATGAGTATCCTCTCGATAAAACATAAACACAGAGGAGTTACATGTTTCAAACCCATCCGCGTACAAAAGATAGTCATTTTATCACACAATTGAACTTATATCATTGAATAAAATGATTAGATTCGTTATTGTAACGTTTATTTTAATAAGTAACCGACTATTATGCTTGATTTCAAAATAAAAATCGACAAAAAAACCAACAAAAAATTCATTGAAACTTCAATATGTGGCAAATACTTGCTAACCACGCCGCAATTGAACAAAGGTACGGCTTTTACGCAGGAAGAGCGTATAACATTCGGATTGTTGGGTAAACTACCTAACCGTGTTGAAACACTCGAAGAACAAGTGAAACGCGCTTATCAACAATATTTGGGATATTCTTCCCGTTTGCAACAAAATATTTACCTCAATAATTTACACGATAAAAATCAGGTGCTTTTTTATAAATTGTTAACCAACTATTTACCGGAAATGTTACCTACGATATATACGCCCATTGTTGGCACAGCCGTGAAATGTTTTAGTCGTGAATACCGCCAACCAAGAGGTTTGTATATTTCCCACACCAACCAAACACAATTGGATGAAATCATTGGCAACCGCTCTAACCCTGAAATTGATTTGATCGTGGTCACCGATGGTGAGGGTGTGCTCGGCATTGGTGATCAAGGTATCGGCGGTATGGACATTCCTGTGGCCAAATTGATGGTTTATAGTTTGTGCGGCGGCATAGATCCCACGCGAACGCTACCTATATTTCTGGATGTAGGCACAAACAACAAAGAATTATTGGAAGACCCTATGTACCTGGGTTGCCGTCACAACCGTATTTATCTAGAACAATACGATGAATTTATAGAGCATTTTGTCGCAGCAGTTCAAAAACACTTCCCGAATGCTTTTTTACACTGGGAAGATCTAGGTCGCGACAATGCGCGACGAGTGCTCGAAAAATTTGAAAATCAGCTTTGTACTTTCAATGACGATATTCAGGGCACAGGAGCGGTAGCATTATCTGCATTGCTTGCCGGATGCGATGTCACCGGCACCACAATTGAGCAACAACGCATTGTTGTTTATGGTGCAGGATCAGCGGGCACAGGCATTTGCGATCAAATTGTTGACGCAATGATCCGTTCTGGCCTGCAACCTGAAGAGGCTTATCGTCACTTCTGGTTGATCGATCGACAAGGTTTACTGGTCGAAAACGATCCTAATTTGACCGCCGCTCAAAAACCTTATGCAAGAACAACAGACGAAATTACGGCTTGGAAAACGGCAACCAACCCTACTTTATTGGACACTGTGCATCATGCACGCCCAACGGTTCTTATTGGCTGCTCTTCTCAGCCAGCAGCATTCACTCAAACCGTTGTAGAACAAATGGCCTCATTTTGTGAGCGTCCCATTATTTTCCCATTGTCCAATCCCGATGAAAAATGCGAAGCGCATCCCAGCGATCTTTTAACCTGGACACAAGGCAAAGCATTGGTCGCAACGGGGACAGCTTTTGCTGCCGTAAAATATAAAAACCGTTTGATGCACATCGCACAGTGCAACAATGCATTGGTTTTTCCTGGGATTGGTCTTGGAATTTTGGCCGTAAAGGCGACTCGCTTAAACAAAGCGATGATTTGGGCTGCCTCTCAAGCGTTAAGCGAATTTTCACCAAGCAAACAAGACAGTTTCTCACCCTTGTTGCCTTCACTTGATAACGCGCAAGCCGTTGCCAAACACATTGCCGTCAATGTGGCGCTTGCAGCCATTGAAACAGGGGTTGCACAATGCGATTTGAACATAAATTTGCAGGAACACATCGACACTCTTTTTTGGGAGCCGCGTTATTTGCCTTTCAAAAAAATTGATTAACTATTGAAAGTCTCGCGTAAAATGGATTTCCACTTGTTTTTGCATGGCTGAACCTGACTCCCAGGAACGGGCATAGGTAAATAACAATTGGGTTTTGTCCGGTAAAGTTTGGGTATTAATGGGCGTGAAGATAAAGATCATGCTCCCACCTACACCGATGCGCTTCGCTTGTGATGCCACGTAGCGACTTTTTGCCAAACGCAGGATTGTTTTATCATAATTCGTCACTGTCCATTGATAGCCTGTGGTAGGGTTGGCAGGCAACTGGATCACAATTTGTGGTGTGGTGTTAGCCACGTCCATGGTTAATGTATCAAGCGCAAAACTTGGCGTACCAATACATAATAGGGCACAGGACATGAGTGTTTTTATCATAGAATAGAAAAACCTTATTGGTTATGGGGATAAAGCCCCTTGTTCCATTTTTAAAATTTAAATCAATCAATCTCAATGGCGACAACAAGACCATCCTCGCTCAAGCAGGAAATCCATTTTCAATGAGGGCTGGGCCTTTATTGTAGATGGATCCCTGCCTTCGCGAAAATTGAAGGTTACATCACGTCATTTTTTTCGCTGATATCGCATTCTTTTTTATCACAGCAGCCGTGCAGCTCATCATCGCAACATGCAGAATGGGATTTGCAAGAAAGATGATCATGGCAACAAAACACCAAACCAACGATGAATAAACCAAAAATACCCATTCCATTGTAAGTGATAATCGTTAAAATAGTGGCTATAACCAACAACACCATACCCACGATTTTGCAGCCATGAGTACGGCAACAGGCAGAAATTTTACAATTTTTTTCGGTGTCCATTTTATCCTCCGTGAACAAAGTCAACTTTTTATACCTCACACTTATAGTCTATACTAATTTCATCAAACATGTTAATTCACCCGAGCAAACGCCCCGGCCGGAAAGCCCAACTATTACCCTACCCGTGTGTGTGTATTACAAAATGATCTGGCGCTCACTCAGACTTGATGCACGGTATTCAAGTGGTTATGGCTCAACAATAACATCCTGCTCTTGGGTGCCTAAGCCCTCAATACTGAGCCGTACTTTATCGCCTGGCTTTAAATATTGTTCCCCCCAAGAACGCGCACTGCCAGGTGCCGAGCCCATGGAGATGATATCTCCCGGATAAAGGGTAAAATATTGGCTTAAATAAGAAACAATAGCCTCGTCATTATGAATATAATCAACAGTGTTAAAATTCTGACGCAATTGATTGTTGACCCATAATTGAATGTGAAGATTGTTGGATTGGCTGATTTCATCTTTGGTCACAAGATAGGGACCAATCGGAGCCGCATTATCAAAACCTTTGCCTTTCGTGTATTGCGTATCGCACGTCTCCAATTGCAAATACCGCTCAGACAAGTCATTCATGCATGCATACCCAAAAATATAATTTTTAGCGTCTGATTTGGAGATGTATTTTCCTTGTTTGGCAATCACAATGGCCAACTCGGCTTCCCAATCCAATTTTTTAGTGTGCCGGGTGTGAAAAATAGGATCATTCGGACCGCACACAGCACTGCTTGGTTTTAAAAATACGACCATGTCATTTACAAGGGGAGTAACTCCCATTTCCATGGCATGCAATTTTGAGTTATAACCCACACAGATCACTTTGCCAGGTTTGTGAAGGCATGCGCCTAATCGAACATTTTTTTCAACGAATGGCAAGGCATTGAGATCCAGAGACTTTAAGGCCCTTAAAAATTCTTCTTTGGCTAAAGCATCGGGATTGATGTCTGGAATGACATGCGATAAATCTCTAATATTGCTATTTTCATCGAGGATGCCAGGCTTTTCTTCTCCCGAATGCCCATGCCTGACCAATTTCATAGCGCGTTCTCAATTTATTACATCCCTATGGTTCAGTATAGATCATACTTTGCTCAATATTGATTTTACAACCAATAAATCTTCGTACGCCTTTTTTTTATCAGAAGGATTTCTAAGTAAATAAGCAGGATGGTAACTGACAATCACGTCAATTCCTTCGTATTGATGAACACGTGATCGCATTTTTGCTAGAGACAGCATGGATTTTAATAAATATTGGCCTGCAAAGCGGCCCACGGCCAGGATCAATGCAGGGTTTATCAATTCAATTTGGCGGCTTAAATGGGATCCACATTGTTTTATTTCTTCGGCTTGGGGATCGCGATTATTGGGTGGTCTGCATTTTAAAACATTCGCGATATAGATCTGTTCTTGGCTGAATCCAACACTTGACAGCATGTTGTTTAACAACCCACCCGCTTTCCCTACAAAAGGCAAGCCTTGTTGATCTTCATGAAAACCCGGCGCCTCACCAACCACCATTAATTTAGCATCCGGATTCCCTCGAGCAAATACGGTGTTCGATCGTGACAGGTGCAACGGGCAACGTGTGCAAGTTGACACCGTAGTGGTCAATTCATCCAACAGTGATTTTGACAAATTCGGTGGATTTCTGTGGCGCACTTCCCACGCAACGATGCCTAATTGGTCCAAGTAATAATCTCGCAATCTGATCCTACCTTGTTTGTATTGATTCAACACGGTTCACGGCAAATATGCCCTATAGTACCACTTTCAAAAATTGAATTAAAACATGAAATTTAGGATTGAATATTGAAAGAACCACTCATCATTTGATTGTCAAACAACAAATGTGTATAATATGAAACCATTAATGCGGTGTAATTGTAAGGATGGATTGTTTAATGAGAACTGCCCATATATTTCCTCAAAATAAATACCAAGGCCTACGACGTTTTATAGAGGCTCAAGCGCACGGCACACATGGCACACCGTATAAGGATGTGGTGAGGGAAATGCAGCGTGGTGAAAAAACCACCTGTTGGATTTGGTATATTCTTCCACAATTGGAATCCTTAGGACGAAGCCCCATCGCAAAATATTTTGGTATAAAGGATTTGGAGGAAGCCTGTGATTACCTTTGTCATCCTGTTTTAGGTCAACGTTATTTAGAGATGTTAAAGCAAATAAAAAATCTCCTTCCTAGACCCCTGGATCAAATTATGGGGTCACCAATCGACTCGGAAAAATTTGTCAACAGCATCACGCTTTTTCAACAAGCCGCCGAACATTTGTTGAATGAGCCGGAATGGGGCTTTGACAATACCGTTGCAAACACACTCACGGATACAGTTATTACCTGCAATGAACTATTCAATCTCTTGGCTGTTCAAGGATACAAAGAAAGCCAACGCACTTTATCTGCGCTTTTGCAGCAACCAAGCAACGATCACGTCCCTTCTCAAAATGAGCGCTTTCACCGTCAAATAGAACAACCAATACCAGCCTCTGTTACTATAAAAACACCTTTGCTTGCACCTGCAAGAGAAACATCGTCGGGGTTACATCAGAATCGCCCTGTATCCTATAAAAAGCCATCAACATGCAAAGATAAATTTTTATCATGCCTGTTCGGCAAACCTAAAGAGCGTGATAGCACTGAAGGCGAAGACATTGAATTGACAACACGTCGCGAATCCACGGCATCAAAATGGTGTTGCTAAACTCGGGTTACAACTCAGCCACGGCCCTCATGCAGTGGCTGGTCAATAGACCTCTATTATCGTAAGAAAAATACCAGCCTGAGCTTGCATCACAAGGGTATGGCAGTGATAATGGCGTTTTAATTGGTTCATTGATGGATGTCACATGGAATTTCTTGCGCAGTATGGTTTATTTGCTTTGAAAGCATTTACGCTCGTGGTGGCTCTGCTTATCTTGATTGGAGGTATGCTCGCCTTAGGGAAAAAACCAAGGCCTAAATTGGAAATAACCCCTCTTAATAAAGAAAGAAGTGATGTGCAAGCCAAAATGCTCAAAGCCATTCATGGTCAAAAATTAAAGACAAAGAAAAAATCCAAAACGGAACAAGCCACTTGCTTTGTCTTGGATTTTATGGGAGATATCAAAGCATCGCAAGTCGAACAACTTCGAGATGAAATCAATGCTGTTTTAGCCATTGCCAAACCTGAAGACGAAGTTGTCGTTCGCATCGAAAGTCCTGGCGGTTCAGTGAATGGCTATGGTCTTGCTGCAGCCCAATTGCAGCGTATCAAGGACAAAAATATTCGCATAACGGCTTGTATTGACAAGGTTGCAGCAAGCGGTGGCTACCTGATGGCATGTGTAGCCGATAAAATCATAGCAGCGCCGTTCGCAATCATAGGTTCCATTGGCGTGGTTGCCCAAATCCCCAATTTTCACCGCTTATTGCAAAAAAATCACATTGATGTCGAATTATTAACTGCTGGTGAATACAAACGCACCTTAACGATGTTTGGAGAAAATACGGACAAAGCCCGCCTCAAATTCAAGGAAGATTTAGAACTTATTCATGAAAATTTCCGGAATTATGTTCTAAAAAATCGTCAACAATTGGACATGAATAAGGTGTCCACCGGGGAACATTGGTTGGCAAAAGATGCTTTGGATTTAAATTTAGTGGACAGTTTACAAACGAGCGACGAATATTTAAATAACAAAATGCTGTCACATAACGCATTTAAAATTACGATTCATGGCAAACAATCGCTTGTGGGAAAAATATTAAAGCCTGCCGCAGGGTTACTGCATCCTTGGGGCTAGTTTCGCCAGTTGGGTAGCCTAGCCCTCAAGCACTTGAGGTTTATTTAATGATTGTATCAACACTCTTAAACCTATTCGTCGATGAGCGGTTTTTTCTTTTTCTCTTTCTCTATATTTAGCAATAGATCAGGTTCTTCAATTGCCTCTTGTTCAATTACCTCTTGTTGCGTTTCCGCTGGAGCGACTGGAGCTTGGGGCTCTATTTCCATAGTAGGTGGAGGAGGTTCAACGATGGTTTGCTCTGCCGTTGTTTCTTTGGGAGGGGTTGCAGCTACGGGCTCGCTGGTCACTGGTGGTGACTCTGGGTGTTTTTGTTTGTAGTCGCTTATAATTTCGGTGATGCTGTTTTTAACATCTTTAAACAATTTACCTGCCATTGAAGTAATTTCATTTATATCGGGGATTTTTGATTTTAAATCGCTCATTTTCCTCTCCCAAGTTATCAGATCCTTGATGCTTAGCTATAAGTATAGACCAGGTTTCAAAATAACGGTTTAACGGGAACAAACAATACGGCTGAAGCCTGCACACTGAGATCCAAAACACAAACGTTGATCACCCAAAGCACGAGTAGCATCAACATGGAGCTGTTGTTTAAATTCTGAAGATTTTAGATAGCCCATGCGTCGACAAAAGGAAGTAGCCGCCCGTTGCCCGCAACCGTCCTGATTCTCATAGCACCAAGCTATACGATAATGATCATAACGGGGAAAAGCGAACGCACGTTGGCGATAGTAATAATTTGCTGCGGGCCGATGAACAATTTTTTTAGCGCATTTTATGAGTTTAAAGCCATTGCACGTCCAGCCTTGGCAACGCATTTTTTTATCAAGGTTATGGGTTAATCCAACGTTGTGAGCAATCACTTGTTGCACTGCTTTTTCATAACCCATGAGTTGGCAATAACGTGTTGCTATTTTTTCTCCGCATGTATTCCGGTCAACACTGCAATAATCCAATCGCTGGCCATGGTAAGTAGGGTACCAAAAACTCCGATAGGCATTTAAATTTTGTTTGTCCACAACAGCCGAATGCCCCAACAATGACAGGGTTAATGTGAGAAAAAAAATAGCTAAAAGGCGTAACAAACGCATTTAAGAATCCATTTAAAAGCCAATGTAAAGAAACATCATGTTAGCGTATGATTGCACGTAAAAAAAGGCTAATCATAACATAATTCCACACAACGCCCGTCCATAATACCCATCAATTGATTGACCAAATGATCGCTGGGCTGCACAGACCATTCCTTGCCTAGATTTAATGAAGCCACAGCTTGTGCATTCGAATAATGAATTTGCACAACACAACCACCTTTGTGGGCTTTTATAGCATCTTTTAACAAAGGCAGCCAAGAACGATCATGCTCGGTTAATTTGAATGCGAGGCATTTCGCAAAACGGGTACGCGCTTCTGCAACAGCATACAGCATGGTGGCTGTCATTCGAATTCCACCCGAATAATCGTCTTTGCTTAACTCCCCTTCCACCACCAATATTTCCCCGACCACAATGGCCGATTGCAAAGGTTCAAACAATTCTGAAAAAGCAACAACATCCATATTGCCTTGCCGTTCTTCTAAGCCAATGATAGCTAATTTTTTGCCACGTTTGGTTATAATTTTACGGATGTTGGTCACTAAACCACAAACAATCGCTTTTTTCCCCTGGCTGAGCGAAAGCTTGGAGATAGGTTGTGCAAACGACTTAAATTCTTGGAGATACGGATCCGCTGGATGCCCTGTTAAATAAAACCCTAATGTTTCTTTTTCAGCATTTAATCGTGTTTGAATGGGCCAGGGAGTTGCACTGACATAAGGCTCTTCTTGAACCACATCATCCAATAACGCCAATAAATCAGTTTGTCCCACATGTTGGTTTTGCAAGGAACGGGCGCCCACCTGCATTGCACATTCCAGCGAAGCAGCTAACACGGCTCGTTCAATGCGCCAGTCATCCATGCTGCCACTTTTAATCAAGGCATCCAACACCCGACGATTCACTTTGCGGGTATCTAAACGCTGGCAAACATTAAACAGTCCCGTGAAAGCCCCTTGGGTTTCACGTTCTTGAATAATGGTTTGAATCGCTGCTTCACCCACGCCTTTGATAGCTCCTGATCCAAACAAAATGGTTTGCTTATCAACAGCACTAAAATGATAATGAGAAGCG
>CAZGKX010000060.1:0-15457 GCA_964525945.1 uncultured Legionellaceae bacterium | reverse complement strand
TTCATCTTCCGAGGGGAAGCGATCGCGACTCATGAAGGGCACTTCCGAACGGTACAACCCCACGCCTTCTGCGCCAACGCTCATCGACAAGCCTGAGTCCATGGCCAACCCAGTATTGACTTGCAAGGAGATGCGGTGATTGTCCGTGGTTTCAGCTGGTTTGTCCCGCAAGCTCACTAAACTTTGATTCAGGGCATCTTCTTCTTGAATCAATTGCTTGTATTCAGTGAGCAGGGCTTTTGATGGCGAAACAAAAACATGGCCATAATAGCCATCCACGATCATCGCTCGTCGAGAAAGTTGTTCCGTTTTTAAACCGCGTACGCCCATGACCGTGGGCACACCCAGCGCACGCGCTAAGATGGCAACATGTGAACTGCTGGACCCTTTGGCGGAGACCACGCCCACCAACTGGCCTTCTGGGACCTCTGCTAAGGCCGCTGCGGTGATTTCTTCACCCACTAAAATGGTGCGTTTGGGGTATTCAATTTCTTGCTGTTGGCTTGATTGCAATTCTGCCAACACACGTCGACCAATATCACGAACATCACTGGCCCGCTCGCGGAGGTAATCATCTTTCATCGTTTCAAATTGCAAAATATGCTTTTTGATCACGGTGGCTAGAGCGGCTTGGGCACCTAGGTGTTCTGTACGAATTTCTTCTACAACCTCAGCGCCTAAGCTTTCTTTATCCAGAATACTCAAATAAACATCGAACAACGCAAGCTCATCTTCACCAATGCTTGTTTTCATGCGGCGACCTAGCCGATGCATGTTGTCGCGTGTGGTTTGCAGTGCTTGATAAAAAATTGCAATTTCACCTTCGATGTCATCCACCACATAGCGCGGCACAGCATCTATGTCAGCGGGAGGATAAACCACAATTGCGGTCCCAATGGCTGCTCCAGGAACGCTACCGATGCCATTTAAAGCGATCTGTTGTACCTCAGGTTTCAGCGTGCCAATGGCCAGGGGCTGTGTCAATTCGGCAAGTTCACCGGTGGCTTCAGCATGGGCGATGATACCCCCCAATTGGGCGGCTAACGTGATTAGAAATGCTTCTTCAGCATCATCAAAGCAGCGTTGTGCAGCTTGGGCCGTGATAACGCCATACAATTTACGGTGTTGGATAATGGGCACGCCCAGCAATGCGCGCAAATGATCCTCCCCCAAGAGAGGGTTTTGATGAAAATCTGGATGAGCGGGCGCATCGTCAATGTTAATGGGTTCTTCGCGTCGTCCTACTAAACCAATAATGCCGTGTTCCAGCGAAATTCGAACCCTGGATTCGGCCAATTTGTTCAAGCCATCCGTGGCAATGAGTACATATTCAGCATGTTTGTTGTCAATCAAATAAATTGAAACAGCATCAGAGTCAATGGCCGCTCGCACGCGTTGCACCAAGATGGTCAATGCATCCGTTAACTGTGGTGCTGTTGTTACTTCTTGGACGATGCGTTTTAATATTTTTAGCATTGAGAACCCTGTTTAATGAAACGAGCTCTGGTTTCAGTGTCCATACGGGCCTCGTTTACGACGTACTCCAAAAGGTGTTCGACGTTTCTTGAATAAATGCTCCAGCTCTTTCATGGCTTGAACATAGACTTGTTTTTTAAAAAAGATCACCAGTTCTTGTGGTTCTTTATAATCAATCCAGCGCCAACTATCAAATTCGGGGGAATCACTCAAATCGAGACGAATTTTCTGTTCGCTGCTGGTCAGTTTTAAAAGGTACCATTTTTGTTTTTGACCTATGACCAGTGGGTCGCTGCCATGCCGCAAATACTGTTTAGGCAGTCGGTATTTAAGCCAACGTTTGGTAACTCCCATGATTTCTACATCTTCCCGATCCAAACCAATTTCTTCACGCAATTCACGAAACAACGCATCAAGTGCTGTTTCACCGGCCGCTAAGCCTCCTTGAGGAAATTGCCAAGCATCGTGGCCATGTCGTTTTCCCCAAAAAACACGCCCGGAATCATTGGTTAAAACAATTCCAACATTTAACCGGTATCCGGCTCTATCAATTACCATAATGACTACTGTTTAAAACGTTTATTTATTTGATTTTTTCACAAAAGACAAGAGGTTGGCAACAAAATCTAGAGCGATAGTTCATTTTTATAAACAATACCGTTTTTCATGATCAATTTTAAGTTTTCGTTGGGATCCAGCAGGCAATCAATATTTTGCAGGGGGTTGCCCTTTATGACGATAAGATCCGCACAAGCCCCGGGCGTTATTTCACCTAAAATCCCCGTTTGATTTAATATTTCAGCGTTCATTTTAGTCGCAGAATACAACGTTTCCATGGGGGATTCGATGGCTGAGCGCAATAAAAATTCTTTAAGTTGCCAGGGTTGTTCTTCAGTGCCCAGCAAGTCTGTGCCAAAGCCAATTTTTACCCCGTTGGCACGTGCAATTTTGATGGCATTTAAGCCAGCAGATTGCACCAGTTCTATTTTTTCAAAGCTGGTGGCCGGCGTCGTGTCTTTTGACGCCAATTGATGAAAGACATCGAAAGTAACCAAAGTGGGTACCAGATAGGCACCGCATGCAGCCATACGACGAGCGGCGGCGACGTTCAGTAAATTACCATGCTCTATGGTTCGTACTCCGCTTTCCACACAACGTATGATTGCTTCGGGTGAATAGGCATGGGCCATGACATAAGTGCCTTGAGCGGTGGCTTCCTCTACAATGGCCCGTAACTCGTCCAACGAATATTGAGCGTGGGTTAATTGGTCGGTGGGGGACGTCACCCCGCCGGATGCCATGATTTTAATTTGGGTGGCACCTTGCCGAAGTTCATCCCGCACGGCTTTTCTAACGGCGGTTACACCATCAGCAATGCGGGAAATGGTACTGGCCGAACAAGCGCAACCAAAGGCATCCGCAGGGTGATTGCGCTTACGAAAATCCCCATGCCCCCCGGTTTGGCTCAATGCTTTTCCTGAAAAAAATAAGCGGGGTCCGCGGATGAGTCCTTTTTCAATGGCATTGGCCAGGCCAAAATCTGCCCCACCGGCATCCCTGACGGTGGTAAATCCTCTGAGCAACATCTTTTCTAAAAAATGAACGGCGTGCACTGCGACCTCAGATAAAAAATAATGATCATTTTCTAAATTAATTTCCGGTGCTGCGACGTGGACATGCGCGTCGATCAAGCCAGGAAGGAGTGATAGACCTTGGATGTCAATTAACTGAGCATCAGGATGGGTGAAATCCTCTGCAAAAATACCCTTGATTTTATTGTTTTCAATCAATACCGATTGTTGTTGAACAAATTGGCGATTGCTGACATCGAGTAAATTGCAATTTTTAAGTAAAATAGTGGTGGATTTTAACATTTTTTCCCATCCCTTGTAGACCTTTGCAGCATTCCGTTGTTTTTTCGCAATATCACTTTGAAATTAGCACAATTAATCTAAGTTTGCTGAAATAATTGCTACTCAACAAAGATTTGTTTGTTATAATCATTTGCTGGTTTTGTGAGGAGTTGGCTGTGTCTGCAAATGTCTGGCAGAAATGTTTGGAATTGTTACAAGAAGAATACCCTGCCCAACAATTCAATACCTGGCTGCGTCCATTGCAGGCGGAGACGTCTGATGATCATACGTTGATCTTGTTGGCACCGAATCGATTTGTGGTCGATTGGGTAAAAAAGCATTTTTACACCCGTATTCAAGAATTAGTGGGCCAAATAAGCGCTGATGCTGTGAAATCGGTGAGTATAGAAATTGGCAGTAAGGTGACAACGCCCGCTGCTGAAAAGCAAGTTATTGCAACCCCAGCTGCACGCGTTAATGTTTCACCTAAAAAAACCGCCGATCATTACAAAAACAGCTACCTGAATAAAAAGTTTCTCTTTGATAGTTTTGTGGAAGGCAACTCCAACCAATTGGCCCGTGCTGCATCGTTGCAAGTGGGTGAACGTCCGGGCGATGCCTACAACCCTCTTTTCATCTATGGGGGGGTTGGTCTTGGCAAAACGCATTTAATGCATGCGATAGGCAACACCATTTTGAAAAACAATCCTGAGGCCAAGGTGCTTTATCTGCATTCAGAGCGGTTTGTTGCGGACATGGTCAAAGCGTTGCAAACCAATTCTATCAATGAATTTAAACGTTTTTATCGCTCTTTGAATGCGTTGTTGATTGATGATATTCAATTTTTTGCTGGAAAAGATCGTTCTCAAGAAGAATTCTTTCACACGTTTAATGCGTTATTGGAAGGACAGCAACAAATTATTTTAACCAGTGATCGATACCCCAAAGAAATTGAAGGGGTTGAAGAGCGCCTTAAATCGCGATTTGGTTGGGGTTTAACCGTGGCTGTGGAACCGCCGGAACTTGAAACACGGGTGGCGATTTTGATCAGCAAGGCCGAATTATCCAATATTGAATTGCCTTATGAAGTGGCTTTTTTTATTGCCAAACGTATTCGCTCCAATGTTCGTGAACTGGAAGGTGCTTTGCGACGGGTGATCGCCAATGCTCATTTTACGGGCAAATCCATCACCATTGATTTTGTAAACGATGCATTAAGGGATCTGTTGGCGTTACAAGACAAATTGGTCACGATTGAAAATATTCAAAAAACCGTTGCAGAATATTACAAAGTTAAAGTGGCGGATTTGTTATCGAAACGTCGTAGCCGCTCTATTGCAAGACCGCGGCAAATGGCAATGGCCTTGGCCAAGGAGCTCACCAATCACAGTTTGCCAGAAATTGGCGATCATTTTGGCGGTCGTGACCATACCACCGTTATTCATGCTTGTCGTAAAGTGAAAGAATTGGTGTTAGAAGCCGGTGATTTTGCTGAAGATTATAAAAACTTAATGCGCACTTTATCCTCTTAATCTTGAGACAATTATGTTTGAACTTACTCTTAGTAAACAGCAATTATTAACACCTTTACTTACTGTTGCAGGCGCAATTGATAAAAAACAGTCTTTGGCTATTTTGTCGAATATTTTATTAACGTCTTCGGAGGAGCAACTGCTGTTGACCGCCACCGATCTTGAGATAGAAATAACGGCGCGTGTTCCTTGTTCCACCCTGCAAAACGAAGGAATAATCACCGTACCTGCCAAAAAAATGATCGACATCATCCGTTCCTTGGAAGATGATGCCACTCCGACCATTAAATTTGATGCGAACATTGTCTCGATCCGAGAAGGTCGCAGTCAGTTTAAATTGGCCACGTTGCCCGCGCTTGATTATCCAAAAACAGAGGATGAGCTCAACGACGTTGAGTTTTCGATTCAACGTACGGCATTGATGCACGTTTTGCAGTCCACGTATTTTGCCATGTCGCAAAATGATGTGCGGATTTTTTTAAACGGTTTGTTGCTTGAGTTGGATGCCCAATTCATTACGGCGGTTGCAACGGACGGTCATCGTATGGCCATTTGCCGATTGGCCAGTCCTCAAGCCTTTCAACATCTTCGTTTGTTGTTACCTCGTAAAGGTGTTCAAGAAATTTTACGCTTGCTGAACAATGTGGTGGATGAGGAAATTATGGTGGCTGCGGGGAAAAACCACCTTAAATTGGTGACAAAGCAATACACGTTTTCATCCAAACTGATTGAGGCGCGTTTCCCACCCTATGTAAAGGCTATTCCTAAAGATCAAGACAAGCAAGTCATCATTGATCGCGACATACTTAAACGCGCTCTGTCCCGAATTGTTATTCTTGCCAATGAAAAATCGAAAGCTGTTTTATTGCATATTCAACCGAACCAAATGACCTTGGTTGCAAATAACCAAGAGCAGGAAGAAGCCGTGGAATCTTTGGCAGCGGAAACAGAAGGTGATGAATTGAAAATTGGCATCAATGCGGGTTATTTATTGGATGTTTTGGGGCACGTGGGTGAAGGCGCTTTGCGTATATCTTTGTCCAACATGGACAGCAGCATCTTGGTGGAGTCTGTTGGGGATGAATTTTTCCAATACATTATCATGCCCATGAAATTGTAATTGCATTGCCATGCACCTTACTCATTTAACCATCCATCAGCTCCGCAATATTCAACATGCTCAATTGGAGCTACACCCCCAATATAATATTTTTTACGGTGAAAATGGCAGTGGAAAAACATCCTTGCTGGAAGCAATTTATTTGTTAGGCAGTGGACACTCCTTTCGCAGCCGTGAAATATCTCCTTTGATCAAGGGCACTCAGCCCTTTCTGAATGTTTTCGCCCGCACCTCCACCGCGGAAACCATCAGCATTCAAAAAAACAAAGTTGGGGCTACCTTGGTCAAGTTAAATCAACAATTTTGCCGTCGCAGCAGCGAGCTCGCGCAATTTTTACCATGCCAAGTTATCTATCAGGATATTTTCGATATTATGGATGCAGGTCCCGCGCTGCGACGAAGTTTATTGGATTGGGGATTGTTTCACGTGAAACAATCTTACCATGGTCTATGGAAGAACTACCGACGAGCCCTAAAACAGCGCAATGCTTTATTAAAGCAGCGGGCCTCGCACCAGCAGGTTTTGCCCTGGGACGCAGTGTTGGTGCAGCTGGCGGCTCAGCTTGATGCCTTGCGGCTGGCTTATTTTGAGCAATGGGCCGAACTGTTTCAAGTGTATCTGGCGCAGTTAACCGATATGCCGTGTGCCATCCATTATTACAAAGGGTGGGACAAAAAAGGTTTGAATCGGCCTTTGGCAGATATTTTGGTCGATCAATTTTTAAGGGATAGCCAACAACAATACACTTCTTCCGGCCCGCATCAAGCCGACATTTATTTTGAAACACCACTGCAAAACAGTAAACGCATGCTTTCACGGGGGCAGCAAAAAATCATCCTCATCGCTTTAAAACTCGCTCAAGCACAATTATTGCCTGGTTCTTGTGTATTTTTGTTTGATGACTTTGCAGCAGAGTTAGATGAGAGGCACCAAGAGCGCTTGTTAGTGTGTCTCTCCAAAATGCGCGGTCAATTTTTTTTGACCTGCACTTCCTCGGCAATGGCAGCACTGTTGCATCATCATTTAGCCAATACAGCATTATTCGAAATTGCTCAAGGCTCCTTTTCAACAGGCATTACCCCATAATGTTTCACGTGAAACATCTTAAGCAATGGCGTTACGTCTGATGATGGCGTAACCGATTCCAAAGTACATGATTCAACATGTAAATTTAGTGCGATTTATGTTATAATCTTTGATTAAATTCCGCCTATATTCTTTCGGCAAAGAGGACATCGTATGAGCGTTGAAACAACTTATGATTCAACCAATATTAAGGTATTGAAAGGACTGGACGCTGTTCGAAAGCGACCTGGCATGTACATTGGTGATACCGATGATGGCACAGGTTTACACCACATGGTGTTTGAAGTGGTCGACAACGCCATTGATGAGGCATTAGCAGGTTATTGCAAAGAAATAAACGTCATCATTCATGCGGATGAATCCATTACCGTAAACGATGACGGCCGGGGTATTCCTGTCGATATTCATAAAGAAGAAGGTCGTTCTGCTGCAGAAGTTATCATGACTATTTTGCATGCAGGCGGCAAATTTGATGATAATTCTTATAAAGTGTCTGGTGGCTTGCATGGTGTTGGCGTTTCCGTGGTCAATGCGTTATCAGAAGAATTGCATTTGCTCATACGTCGGCATGGCAAAATTCATGAACAACATTACCGTCATGGGGTTCCTGATGCGCCAATTGCTGTCAGCGGAGATGCTGATGCAACGGGAACTCAAATTTGGTTCAAGCCAAGCGCCCTTACGTTTTCCAATATTGAATTTCACTATGATATTTTGGCGCGACGATTGCGTGAATTGTCATTTCTTAACTCAGGCGTGTGCATTCACCTGATTGATGAACGCACTGATAAGCGCGATACGTTTTGCTATGAAGGTGGTATCAAGGCGTTTGTTGAACATTTAAATCGCAACAAAACCCCCGTTACCCCCGTTGTTTTCTACATGAGCACAGAAAAAGACAATATTGCTGTTGAGTTGTCCATGCAATGGAACGATACGTACCAAGAAAATTTATATTGCTTTACCAATAACATCCCTCAACGTGATGGTGGCACACATCTGGCTGGTTTTCGCTCGGCACTCACTCGTACCTTGAATAATTACATCGAAAGCGAAGGTTATGCGAAAAAGGCAAAAGTTGCGACCACTGGTGATGATGCGCGCGAAGGATTGACAGCGGTCTTATCGGTAAAAGTGCATGATCCAAAGTTTTCTTCGCAAACCAAAGATAAATTGGTTTCGTCCGAAGTGAAATCTGTGGTTGAATCCACTGTCAGTGAAAAATTCAGCGATTTCTTGCTGGAAAATCCAGCTGTTGCCAAAGCCATTGTCAATAAAATGATTGAAGCAGCACGTGCTCGCGAGGCGGCTAGGCGTGCCCGTGACATGACACGACGCAAAGGGGCATTGGATATTGCGGGTTTACCCGGCAAGCTTGCCGATTGCCAAGAAAAAGACCCCGCGCTCTCGGAGTTATATATAGTAGAGGGTGATTCAGCGGGTGGTTCGGCTAAGCAAGGGCGGGATCGAAAGTTTCAAGCCATTCTTCCCCTCAAAGGAAAAATTTTAAACGTGGAAAAAGCACGTTTTGACAAAATGTTGTCGTCGCAAGAGGTTGCAACCCTGATCACAGCCTTGGGTTGTGGCATTGGTCCTGATGAATATGACCCAGATAAAGTCCGCTACCATCGCATTATCATCATGACCGACGCCGACGTGGATGGTTCGCACATTCGCACCTTGTTGCTGACTTTTTTCTACCGGCAAACACCTGAATTGATTAAACGCGGTTATATTTACATTGCCCAACCACCGTTGTACAAAGTGAAACAGGGTAAACAAGAGCAATATGTTAAAGATGATGAAGCTTTGTTTGCTCATTTGACGCAAAGTGCGTTGGATGGTGCGGCATTTTACCCTTCCAAAGATGCTCCTCCTATTCTTGCTGTGGCACTCGGTGATTTGGTGAACCAATTTCGTCGTGTTGAAATGATCGTTAAACGCCACGCGCGTCGTTACCATCCCGCTTTATTGACGCGTTTAGCTTGGCTACCGATGTTACAACCGGATGATTTCACAAATCAAACACACATGCACGATTGGGCGCATAAACTGCATTTGAGCTTGCAACAAACGGGCAGTAAAACCCAAAAATTCACGGCAGACGTTCTTTATCAGCCTGAAACTGGGCACTATATTCCGCGCCTGATTTTGGGGCAACATGGCACCGATAACGTTATCCTCTTACACGCTGATTTCTTTCAATCGAAAGATTACAAAGAAATGATGAGCATCCATAGCAAACTTTTGAGCTTGGTGGATGAAGGCGCCATGGTTAAACGTGGTGATAAATCTCAGCCGGTGGAAAGTTTTGAACAAGCGTTGTCATGGCTTTTGGATGAAGCGAAACGTGGTCAGACGATTCAGCGTTATAAAGGTCTTGGGGAAATGAATCCAGAGCAATTGTGGGAAACCACGATGGATCCCAACGTGCGACGTATGTTGCAAGTCACCATTGAAGATGCGGTGGCGGCTGATGAAATTTTTACCACTTTAATGGGTGATCAAGTGGAGCCGCGCCGTGAGTTTATTGAAAGCAATGCATTGGATGCTGAAAATATTGATATATAGACGCTATACTTCGATTGCTTTCTGATTTAAATAGCGCTAAAGTTGAACAAGAATGGTGTTCGATGTTCTAAATTATCTAACTGTGTCACAAGGAGGTTTACAATGAACAAGTTATACAAAATATCGGGTGCATTGATGCTAACGGTGGGTGTAACCGCTTCAGGATGGGCGGCTAATGCGTGCATGCCAATCGCGAAAGCTTGCATGAGCCAAGGGTATTATAAAGGTGGAAATAAAGAAGGTAAGGGGTTGATTGATAATTGCGTGAAGCCAGTTGTTGCAGGCGAAATGACTTTACCCAATACATCGTTCAGCAACGATGTTATGCAACAATGCAAAGCAGAAATAATGGCAAAAATGCAATCGAAAAGCGCGCAGTAAATTATACTGGATGATTTATAATGATCTTTAGCACGCCACCTGTGAACTGAAATTGTTTATGTGTGGTTGTGCATCCCCGCGCAGATTTCCTCCCTTAGAATAAATCATTTAAACAAGTAGGTTGGGCCTTGGCCCAACGTAAGATGGGCACGGTATGATTGTTGGGCCAAGACCCCATCTACAAATCATTTAAAATAGAGCAATATAAAGACGTTTGATTCTATGATTTGCCTATTGTACATGATCATCAAATGCAGACCTTAAGTAGGTTGGGCCTTGGCCCAACGTAAGATGGGCACGGCATAATTGTTGGGCCAAGGCCCAACCTACAAGTCATTTAAAATAGAGCAATAAAAAACATTGATTCTATACTTAAAGAAGGATGATTTGCATCAATTGCGCGTCATCATCAAGGTGAGGGCATCGATCTATGGTTGGTAGACAAACATCATTGCAGCGTTTCCATACGGCGCAAAATGAAGGTAAAAAATACCGCTCTGGCATATCAGAGTATGAAATTGCTAAAAAAGAGTTGCAAGCAGGAAAAAAAAGCAGCCATTGGATATGGTATATTCTGCCGCAGTTGAAAGCATTGGGTTATAGCTCCACGTCAAAATTCTACGGTCTTAAAAATTTTAGCGAAGCATGCTTGTACCTTAAAGATCCCATATTGTTCCAAAACTATTGTGAGATCGTTCATATTATCGCCGCACAATTAAGAAAAAAAATACCCGTCGAAACGCTGATGGGCTGGGACATTGATGCTAAAAAATTATCGTCCAGTGTTACCTTGTTTCGCACCGTGGCTGCCTATTTAGCCACCCAATCTGATCCTGATTTGCCTGATTTTTCCCCGTTGATCAACACGTGCGATGATATCCTCCGCATCACGGCAGAGCAGGGCTATGGTCCTTGTAAAAAAACGCTGGTGCAGCCTTCGGTTGCTAATCCGGTTTTCGATGAAAACGACGCTGTTCAAGATGATGATACAGCGACCGTATCGGCTTCTCGTCCTGCCGCAGCTAAAGTTTCACTGCAATTCAATTATATTCCCATTCCACCACCGCGCTCAGGTACCGCTAAAGATAAGGCAAACCGGCTTAACCATCCTCTGTCTTCACAACCAAAACCAATCCCCACTGCCAAGAAATTGGAGGTGACTGTTGCTAACTCCGTGGAAAAACCCATTGTGGTTATAACGTTTGATGATGCTAAAAGTAAAATCAGCGCCCTTCTTCCAAAAATTAGCGACACCACTGTGCAGTTAAAAACCCACGACATTTTAAAACAACTTAGAAAATTACATCGAATTTCTTCTGCTGAAGATAAAGCAATACTTTTTGATATTGCTAAAACAACGATTGATTTGTTGGAGTCGACCACGCCCAGTGCGAGGAGAGAAGCCTTACAACATTATAAAGAATTGGCGTACCAAGCGCATGGTCGGGTCTCAGGGCGGTGGAAATTATTGGGTGGCGCGATGATGGTTTTGGGTGCCGCTGTTGCATTATGTGGTTGTGTTGTGGTTGCCGGCGTGCCCCCGTTAGGTGTTACATTAATTGGGGCGGGTGGTTTGGCAATACTCAGTGGTCCTCAATTCTTTAACCCTAAAGGTTTATCTAAAGAAATGCATGAGTTCACCCAAGTCTATTCGATCAGACCCACTAAAAAATAGTTGGGTTTTTTCATTTTTAGCCTTGGTTGGGTAAAAAAGCTGCTTCCCTGCAGCGGTGCACATCCATTGCGCTGCTTCCTGCGTGACATCCTGTCAGACAATCCTTGTCATCCTTTTGTACATAGTATCGTTTTTATGTGTCGCTTGTCATGGCGTGAATGGAGGTTTGTCGTGTAAGATATATCTCAAAACAAACAGCGAATTCTCTTCTTTTTTGAAAATCGTCACTTCAGTGTTAAAAAACTTAGCTGGGGAATATAAGGAGCAATTTTTAGAACTTTTTTGGCCATTCGCATCATGTTGGGCAATTTACCGACTTTCCAACCGATGATAAAAAAAGCAGCCAAAGCAGTGATTAACATGGTTGTGTGTTCTTCAACCCAGTTCAACAGCCAACGTTGATGCATGTGGGCTTGGGTTTGATAGCGATTTAACTGTTGCTCGATCAAGAGAATTTCGGTCATTGTTTTTTTTCTTGAACTCATATGCGAGTCCTCAAATAGTGCCGGGTTTTTTCAAAGCTCATTTTTTTGATGTTGAAGTTTAAATAAAACAAGAGCAGTGCAAAAAAAACAACATGCGTCAAAAAAACAGCGGAAAGGGCGATGAAAAGATTGTTGTAAGCGATCATCACCCCATACCCTAGCATGCACATGCTGGTTATCCAAAAGGAAAGCAGGATAACAAACAGCAAACAAACGTTGAGTATCAGTGGAAAAACGCTTAAACCGGCAAGTTTAGCCTCCAATTTCAACAAGGCGTAAAATGATTTCATTTCGCCTAATTTATTGGTGACTAAACCCTGTAATTCGTCAAGAACCGGCATTATTTTCTAAGCAATGTGGATAATAAAAAGCCGATTCCGCCTGCTATTAAAACAGCTTGCAGTGGTTTTTTTCGAACTTTTTCTAAAATTTCATCGGTTTGAGCTTTCAGATCTTTTTCGGCCAAGTTAAGTTTTTCCAGTCCATCATGGTAAAGTTCATTGGCCAATTTTTTGCCTTCGTTCAATAGATTTTCAGCGGCTTGGGCTACATGTGCATGCTCTGAGCCGTTCGTTGTGGTTTTGTGTGGCACTGCCATTTTTATACTCCCTGTAATCATGTTCGAGTCTGTTTAAGGATAGTTTAATCCTTTAAAAATTTCAAAGTTCATTTGAAAATTTAAATCTAAAGTTTTCAATAACCCGGGTCGATGAAAGAATTAAGATGTTTAAAAAAATAAATCATCAGTTGCCATAACAATAATAAGGAGAAGGCAATGTCACAAAATCATGTGTTACAAACTTCTTTTCTCGAAGCATTGAAGGGTGAAAAAGTACCCGTCTCTATTTTTTTAGTGAACGGTATAAAATTGCACGGTGTGGTCGAGGATTTCGATCAAGATGTGATCATGCTAAAAAATGCCATTACGCAAATGGTGTATAAACATGCAATATCCACGGTTGTACCTGCGCGAGCAATAGTGATAAATGCTGGTGAGTGAGCGCATTCTATGGCAGACTTCCTTCCTTTCTTTTTAAGGAATTATCACTTTGTTTGATAGACCGGGTGGTGGAGAGCGGGCTGTTTTAGTGCAGCTGGCTCTTCCTGATGTTGATGCTGAAAAAGCACTCGCGGAATTCAGCGAGCTTGCTTTATCAGCAAATGCCATGGTTTTGGGTTGCGTGCTTGGTACACGTGCAGCTCCCGAAGCTAAATATTATGTGGGTCTCGGTAAAGCCGAAGAAATTCGCGAATTAGTGGACGCGCATGATGCGGAATTGGTTTTGATCAACCATGAATTGTCACCTTCCCAAGAGCGAAATTTAGAAAAATTATTGAAATGCCGCGTGGTGGGGCGAAGTGGTTTAATTTTAGATATTTTTGCACAACGTGCCCGAACCTTTGAGGGTAAATTACAAGTCGAATTAGCGCAATTGGAGCATTTATCAACCCGCTTGGTGCGTGGATGGACGCATTTGGAGCGCCAGAAAGGTGGAATCGGTCTACGCGGTCCCGGGGAAACCCAGCTGGAAACGGATCGGCGTTTATTGCGTGATCGTATTAAAATGATCAATAAACGATTAGAAAAAGTGCGTCGCAGCAGGGATCAAAACCGTCGATCGCGCCGCAAATCAGCCATGGCCACCGTGTCGTTGGTGGGTTATACCAATGCTGGCAAATCGGCTTTGTTCAATGCCTTAACCGGGTCGCATATTTATACCGCCGATCAATTGTTTGCGACGTTGGATCCCACCATGCGAAAAATTGAACTGCCTGGTTCAACCCCCATTATATTGGCAGACACCGTTGGATTTATTCAAAATTTGCCACATGATTTAATTGAAGCATTTCAAGCCACTTTGGAAGAAACCAAAGAAGCTGATTTATTGCTGCATGTGATTGATATTGCTGATCCAAATTGGCAAGCCAATGTGCGAACAGTGGAGCAGGTGCTTAAAGACATGGGCATCCATGATTTGAAGCTCATTCAAGTGTTTAATAAAATTGATTTACGAGAGGGATGGGTGGCTAAACTTACCCGCCATGGTGATGTCTGCAAAGTATGGGTTTCTGCAGCAAAAGAGGTTGGGCTGGATTTGCTGCGAGAGGCCATTGCAGTGGAATTGCATGGGGAAATCGTTGAAGAAGTTATTTCCTTAACCGCGCAAGATTCCAAGCTTCGAGCCCAGTTATACGAGCTTGGAGCTGTGGTGCAAGAATGGGTCACCGATGAAGGCGGTTGGGATTTAACCATCCGGCTTGACCAAGACAATAAGAAACGCTTATTTCCTTTATGATGTCATACTATGGGTCAACACATCTTTGAGGCTTGCTAGCGTTTGACCGCCGTATAATGTCTCGTTAAGCCGTCCTTGCGGATCGATGACAAACGTCACAGGCACCACAGAAATTGCTCCCAAATGAAAAAGGGCGGCAGGGTTTTGTCTGAGGCTTGGGTAACGGATATTAAATTTTCTGACCAAACGTTGTTGTTTAGCAAGGGGCAGCCCATCAAAATTAACAGCGAACACCGCCACATTTTTATCACGGTTTTGTTCATAAAATTCATTGAGCTCAGCAATTTCGTCCACACAAGGTTGGCACCAGCTTGCCCAATAGTTGATAAACACCCATTTTCCTTTTAAGGACGCGGTATTGATTTCCTGCCCGGTAAGATCATTCAAAACGATACCGGCTTGTGCCGCAATGGACAATAAGACACAAAATAGGCCAATAAATAATTTGGGTGCGTGCACACCAGCTCCTTTTGCAAAGATGTGTTGTGATTCTACCACGATTCGATTAAATTTATAATCTGAACAAGTCGTACCAAGACGTGTCAGCAAAATGGGAATGACAAGTTGCTCTCGCCTGCTATATGCAATGGCTAACAATAATCAATAGGGACTAAAATGACAAAAGTGCTAGTGCTTTATTATTCCAGTTATGGGCATGTTGAAACCATGGCCAATGAAATAGCGAAAGGGGCCTCTGAAGTAAATGGCGTAACCGTGGATGTGAAACGGGTTCCGGAAACGATGCCAGAAGAGGTGGCTAAAAAGGCGGGTGTTAAGTTAAACCAAACGGCTGCTGTTGCTCAACCGGGTGATCTTGCCGATTACGACGCCATTATTTTTGGGACCCCCACTCGTTTTGGGAACATGGCGGCTCAGATGCGTAATTTTTTAGATCAAACCGGCGGGATGTGGGTGAAAGGAGCTTTGGTTGGCAAAATAGGCAGCGTTTTTACGTCCACGGGCACTGGTGGTGGCAATGA
>CAZGKX010000059.1:4209-15655 GCA_964525945.1 uncultured Legionellaceae bacterium | reverse complement strand
GCTCCTGGATCAAAGTTAGTCACCACCACGTTATAGCTTAAATTGATAATGGACTCAAAGGCTTTGCGTTGGCCTAACTCATGGCCACCAAAAGCCACTTGCACTTCGGTTTCTGAACTAACACCACCGGACTTTAAACGCTCAACCAAAATAAAAATCATTTTTTCAATGGTATAATACAATTTGCACATGGACATGCCCGCACTGTACATATCCTCCCCTTTTGACGTGCTTAATTTATAACCATAATCATGGATGTTGTACACAAATTCAAATTCATTGCTGTTTGGCAACTGCTCCGGGAGTATAATGCTGGGAGGAGTGATCGGATCAAACGCAGGGCTAAGAATGAGAAGTTCGAATTCAGCCCATCGCCACCATAATTGTTCTTTCCGGTCCGCCCGGGCCAGTATATCTTCTTCATTGAATGGGAACGAAATCAGGCCGTTTTCACTGATATCAAGTCCTTCCTCTGGCATTTCATTTTCCATCGCATTCACTTCACAATATAATTTATAATAATTTAACTAAAATCGATGCATTAGGCACGATGTTTCGAATAATTTTTATAGGAGAGCATGATCCGTTATCCTTCTAACGGACTAAACTTGCTATCATCCGATCATTCCATGCATTAATTTAATCATGTTGACTTATAATTAACTAAAATACTGGGGTCTTATGATTGAATCTACAGAAATTAAATTGCTTCAACATACCAACTTATTGTTCCTTTCTATGAAAATCCGCATATTCAATGCCCCTCCATACGGGCACGTACAAGGGTTTTGGGGCGGTTTGAAGCATGAGTTTAAAGCGGTACAAGACTAGGCGCGTGTGGCATTGAACTTAAGTTGAACCAAAGCGTATTCTTGAAATCAATTTAAATCACCCAAAAATAACAATAAAAACTCAAAAAGAATAAAATTTGCACAAAAATAAAAGTTGTGATAATATTATGGCCACTCGTATAGGTTAATGACATGCACAATGTGCATATTTAATCAAATTCACAGAGGGTGATATTCATGACACAACTGTCTCAAAAAAATAGAGAAGATTTGCAAACATTGAAAACTCGTTTCAACCAATCCTTTGATTTAACCATCCCTCGCGAGATAAAAAAAGCCATCAATGACTACAACCCCAATGATCCAAGTTTGGACAGTGCGGTGGACTTATGCAAGGCTATTTTGAATTATAAGCCACTGCTCCCTGTGAAAACATATTCATTCATGGATAGTTTGGATGATATTCCACTGGTTAAACATTTATTGTTGTTCAAAGAGATCAAGGAAGACACGCCTGGGCTCCATGAAAGTGAAAAACAAGGGACTCAATTGCTAAGCAAAATATTAGAGATAGACTCCCCGGCTGTATTTTTGGGATTTATGAAAAGTGTTCTGTATGAGTGCAATATGAACTATGGTAGGAGCGAATCACCTTTTTTAGCTCAAAATTCCCAAGCGTATTTGAACCTATTTTTTACGCTGCCGGGGGGAGTCACCATCAACCCACACCTTATGCGATTATTCATTTCTGCACAACGCCATCTTGCCGTTGAAAATATAGACAACAATTTCCAAGAATTTTGGAAATACACCAAAGGTAAAACAATAGAGGCTAAATTTTTCCAAGGATTATGGGAAGTTGCACCTGAACAGCGGCAAAATTGCTTTTTATTTACTTTAAAAACCGGTTACTTCGGGCCTTGGCAAGGGATTTCCCGATTTTTATCGGAGTCTGATACAAATAATAAACTTTTGACGCTTTATAAAGGGTTTGGATCAACTATTATTTCTCTACTGGAGCAGAATTCAAGGGAGCCGACACCGGCTGAAAATGGCAATTTTACACCGTTATTGATGCAATCAACAGCCATTTGGCCATTGCTAGACGAACAAATTCATCACCGAGACCATTATAACTATTTCGATTCACCAGCAGAACCACTGAGCTGGATGATAAAGCTACTGATATTTCAAAAACAATCGCCTAGGGCTAACTCAGATCCTGCTTTGGATATTTTGCATAAGATCGAACCGTTCGTGGAGTTATTACGTCACCAGCACTACCACGGCCTTCGATTGCTTGTACCTACGCCTCATTATTCCCCCGCTTTTTTTACTAGAGGATATAACGAAGAAATAATAAAAAATGGTCAAATTGTTTACTCAAGAGCAGTTCCTGCGTGGCGACCACCAGAGACGGATGCTTCTGATTATTTTGAGGCACTCCGTAAAAGAGAAAAACAGGAAGAGCAAGACAATAAAATTATTGACCAATATTTAGAAAGGCTCAAATCCTTTTTTCAGTATGGGATTAGAACGCACGAGGGGTACCTTTCTGTTATAGATGTGATCTTGATTATTGATCAAAAAGGATGTCTAAATTCTTTAGAAAATTTAACCAATTTTGGCTTATTATTGAAGCGATTGGAGCAGGGCGATGTGCTTCTTTCTAAATTAGCGGAGTCCATGAATTGCACGCAGGATGATTTGCCCGAAAAATTACAATCGCTCTCCACAGAGGAGTTACAAACCGTAATTCAGCAACAAAATGATGTTTATTTGGAGAACCAGCGTCGATTGTATGGAGGGCCGGGTTAAACCTTGTTTTTTTGGAGGATGGGTGCAAGGGGCAAACCTTGCACTTGTTCCAACAGGGATACAATTGAATTATTCGTTGTCGGTCAGTCTAATAAGCTTTCACGGGTGATAGAAAGCCTGGTGGTTTGAGTGCCCAAAGAGAACAATTTATTTTTTGTAGAATATTTTCAGCCGTATTGCCAATGACAAATCCCGCTAATCCAGTTCTTGCTACAGTACCCATGATTAAAACATCGATTTTTTTTTCACTCACCAGGGAGGGGATAAGTTCAGTAGGACTGCCTTTCAGATAGTGTACAGTTGGATCTTTGATGTTTGCTTCGTGAAGCAACTCAAGAAGCACATGATGCTGTTTTTCGCTCTCGTGGGTGGTCATTTCATCTATATTTGTTGCAGATGTAAAAACACTGTGGCGCAGGTAGTGTTCCAAAATAAAACTCCAACAAGAGATAATGCTTAAATGTCCATTGTAGTGAATTGAAAGGGCTTGCGATAATTTTAATAAATTAAGGGCAAGATCGTGACCATAGAGCTCTTCATCTTTCGGGTCGATCGCGACAGCTATATGATGTTTTTCAGTGGAGCGAAAGGGCCGATGTAAAAATAAAGTACAAGGACATTTACGTAATAAAGCCATATCCAACGCTTCAAAGCCTTTTGTATTTTCCTTATTTTCTACCGCTTTAATCACAAGGTCATAAGGCTCACGGAGCACCTGTTGAATAATCCGAATATCGGGTGTATCTCCCCATTCAATGTCTAATTTAAACGCTATTTTTTTCTTGGCGAGCGATAAAGAGGCTTTTGCTGTTTCAATGGACTGCTGCATTTTTTCCAATAAAAACGCTTCGTATGAATTTTTATGTTCTTCAAGACCAGGGTGAAAAGGTGGGCATATGATCAAAATCCCTAACATAGCCTTGTTATCAAAAGCCAAACTTATGGCTTGGTGCAAAACCTCTGTATCGTCTCTAACCCCGTCACTCACAAACAGGATACTATGAAAGTGTTTCATTGCTATTCTCCTTGCCCGATCAGCCTCTTCCATGTATTTCAATAAATGTTAAAGTAAGCTTTCATTGTTACTCATAATTGTAGCTTAAATTACTGAACAGAACGAATAAAAGGATTTTTAAAATGCATCATTCACTTCCCTTAATCACCACCATTGCAATGGGATTTGCATTAGCATTAATTTTTGGATTTGTTGCTGTACGCCTTAAAATTCCAGCCTTGGTAGGCTATTTGCTAGCCGGCATCAGTATCGGTCCTTATACACCGGGCTTGGAGGCAGATGTTAAAATTGCTCAAGAGCTCGCTGAAATTGGGGTCATGTTGTTAATGTTCGGAGTTGGGTTGCATTTTTCACTGCCAGATTTGATGCGCGTTCGAAAAATTGCAATCCCTGGAGCAATTTTTCAAATGGGTGTAGCCACAATCCTTGGAGGATGTGCAGCAATAATGTGGGGTTGGAATTATGGAGGCGCTTTAATTTTTGGCCTTTCTCTCTCCGTAGCAAGCACCGTGGTACTACTGAGAGCACTCGAAGAAAGAAGCACATTGGGGTCCATTAATGGTCATATTGCCGTGGGTTGGCTTCTCGTCGAAGATTTGGCCATGGTTATCGTACTGGTTTTACTTCCACCTTTATCACACGGATTCGGTGGTCAGTTACCCATCGACCCACAAAATCCTTTATGGTTTGTGCTTGGTCTTACTCTTTTGAAAATCTCAACGTTTATTGCATTAATGTTTTTCGTCGGTCGACGATTTTTTCCTAAAATGCTCTGGCAAGTTGCCCAAACGGGTTCTCGTGAATTATTTACTTTATGCGTAATCACCGCAGCCGTTAGCATTGCTTATTTGGCGTCCAAATTATTTGGCGTTTCATTTGCTTTAGGCGCTTTTTTTGCTGGCATGATCATGCGGGAATCATCCTTAAGTCATCGCGCTGCAGAGGAATCTTTACCGCTGAGGGATGCATTTGCTGTATTATTTTTTGTCGCAGTCGGTATGCTGTTTAATCCGATGGTTTTAATAGAGCACCCCTTTCAGGTTTTAATTGTCGTTACAATTATCGTTATCGGCAAATCAATTGCAGCGTTTGTGTTGGTTCTTGTTTTTCGCTACCCTTTGCAATCAGCATTAACTGTATCCGCTAGCCTGGCCCAAATTGGGGAGTTTTCTTTCATTCTTGCCGAACTTGGGGTACGTGTTGGCATGCTTCCAGAGCAAGGGAGAAGTTTTATATTAGCAGGTGCTCTGATATCAATCACCATCAACCCTTTTGTTTTTAAACTCATCAACCCCATCCACACTTGGGTGAAATCTCGCCCCAAATTAGCCCGTTTTTTTCAATCGCCCAACGACCCTTTGACAGAATTACCGATGAACACAGAGGACAAGTATCTTGCTGGACATGTTGTTTTGGTCGGTTATGGACGCGTGGGAAAACGCATTGCTTGTTTGCTTTCCGAAAAAGCGATTCCTTATGTTGTCATTGAGGAAAATCGAGAGTTAATCGTTCATCTACGCGCTTCGGGTATTCCTGTGGTCTATGGAGACGCCTCTGATCCAGCCGTATTGATTCAAAGCCATATAGCACAAGCCAGTATGCTTATGATTGTTTTATCGGACACCGTCAATGTAAGAAAAATGATCCAACTTGCCCAAGAAATTAATCCAGGCATAGAAACAGTTGCGCGCTCGCATGATGAGGAAGACGCTGCATTGTTACAGAAAGAGATGGTTGGGCGCGTGTTTTTTGCGGAAGGAGAAATTGCAAAAAGCATGGGGGCTTACGCGCTCCATCGCTATGGAAAATCATTGTGAATGATTTTCCATAGCAAATGCGACCGGTTTTGCCCTTAATGTTTAAAATGACGTTCGCCTGTAAAGAGCATCACTAACCCCAAGTCATTTGCACTATGAATTATTTCTTTATCACGAATAGAACCACCAGGTTGAATAATCGCACGGATCCCTTTTTGTTGAACCAGCTCAAGACTATCGCTAAAAGGGATAAACGCATCGGAAGCCATCACGGCGTCCTCGGTTGAAAGCTTGGCAGATTCCGCTTGCCATAAAGCAATGCGTGTACTCATGACACGGCTCGTTTGTCCCGCACCAATTCCAATGGTTGCTGCGTCTTTAGCAAGAACGATGGCGTTGGATTTAACTTGTTTTATCGCGAACCAAGCGAAAATCAAGTCGTTGAATTGTTGGGAATTAGGTTTTAATGTGGTGACCGTTTGAAATGACGAGACATCAGTGGAAAATTCGTCTTGATCTTGGACAAGTAAGCCACCATCAATTCCTCTTATTTCTAGTCGATTAAAACGTGTTTGTTGTACATCACCTGTCAGTAACACACGAATATTTTCCTTTGTACTTAACAACTCACGCGCTTCATTCGTTACAGTCGGAGCAATAATGACCTCGACAAATTGCTTATCTAAAATGGCGGTAACGGTTGTTGCTTGTAAGCAGTGATTAAATGCCAAAATACCGCCATAGCAAGACACCGGATCTGTTTCAAAAGCACGTAAATAGGCATCATGCTGGGTATGACGTTTCGCTATTCCGCAAGGATTCCCGTGTTTAACAATGACACACAGTGATTCAGTTACCGAAAAATCACGTGAACAAGTCAAAGCTGCATCGGCATCAAGTAAATTGTTATAAGAGAGTTGTTTTCCTTGGATTAACTCAGCACGCGCTAATGCATGGCTTGGTGAGGATTGTTCAACATAAAGCGCACCTTTCTGATGTGGATTCTCACCGTAACGAAGATCGTATTGTTTGAGATATTGCCGCGTTAAAGCATTTGGGAATGATAGCTGTTGTTTTTCATCATTGAAGCGATTTAAATAATTAGAAATAGCAGCATCATAATTTGCAGTATGCGCGAATGCTTTTTGCGCCAATGTCAAATGAAATGATGCTGGTGCGAGTCCTACTGACGCATACTGCATAATAAGAGGGTAATCATCAGGTGTTACCACGACGGCAATATGTTGATGATTTTTAGCCGCAGCTCTTACCATCGCAGGCCCGCCAATATCGATGTTTTCAATGGCCTCATCAAATGAACAATGCTCTTTTTCAGTCACTTGTTCAAAGGGATATAAATTAACGACCAACAAATCAAACGGTAAAATATGATACTGATTTATTGTGGCGCGATCTTGCTCAGTTGCCGCAAGAAGACCCGCGTGTATCGCTGGATGAAGTGTTTTCACTCGCCCATCTAAGAGCTCAGGAAAACCGGTACAACTGCTGACGTCCGTGATGGGCAAGCCATTTTCTTTTAATAAGGCTGCCGTATTGCCTGTTGCAACCAGTTCAACATTTAAATGATGTAGCGCAATGGCCAAGGGCACGATATCACGTTTGTCAGACACACTAAGCAATGCACGTTTAAGTACAAATGGAGCGATTTTATTCATTATACACCTTTTAATGTGTGACGTTTTTGCAAACAGGTTAATACATCATAAAAACGCACCTCACTCACCTCTAGCAGTACAAGAAGGTGAAATAAGAGATCGGCCGTTTCTGTAATTAATTCATCTGTATTCCGACTTGCAGCAGCAATCACTGTTTCAACGGCTTCTTCCCCTACCTTTTGAGCACAGCGATTTATGCCTGCCGCCATGAGTTCAGCCGTATAACTTTCTGAGTTTGGATGCGTTGCGCGTTGAGCAATCACTTGAATCAACTTATCTAAAAAGGTTCGAGCTGATGCAATGGGCGGTTGAAAACAAGTCGAATAACCCAAATGGCATGCAGGCCCTGAAGGGAACACTTGAATTAACAAACTATCTTTATCGCAATCCGTTGTGATTTGCTTCACAGTCATGGTGTTTCCTGACGTTTCTCCTTTACGCCATAAACGCTGCTTACTACGGCTATAAAATGTGAGCTCATTGGTATTGAATGAAGTGCTTAACGCTTCACGATTCATATAACCTAACATCAACACCTCACCTGTTTCGGCATGTTGAATAATGGCAGGGATTAGATCACGCATTTTATTCCAATCCAATTGCTCAATGTTTAGACTGCTCATAACCGAACCTCGATGTTGTTTTTAAAAAGAACCTCTTTAATGTCTCGAATGCTAAATAGTTTGTCATGAAAAATGCTCGCCGCCAGAGCGCCATCAACGGACGCTTCTTGAAATACACGAACAAAATCAACCGGTGCCCCGGCCCCTCCTGAGGCAATCAAGGGAATAGACGTTACAGCACGAACTTGCTTTAATTGAGGCACATCATATCCCTCTTTCACTCCATCTGATTGCATACAATTTAAGACAATTTCACCGGCACCGCGCTCTTGTATTTCCTGGACCCAATCAAGCGTTTTACGCCGTGAATTTTTACTGAGTGCTTCAACACCCGTGTATTGATAGACATAATAATCATCGTCAACCCATTGACTATCGATTCCGATGACCACACATTGGCGCCCAAATTCATTCTTAAGTAGCGTAATTAAGTCTGGATTTTCAAGTGCTGGGCTGTTAATAGAGATTTTATCAGCCCCTGCCTTTAAAATAGCGCGTGCTTGTTCGACAGAGCGAATGCCACCGGCCACGGTAAAAGGGATGTTTAACTCATACGCTATCTTTGTGATCCAATCCGTTGAAGCAGCCTGTTGGCCACTGCTCGCTGTAATGTCATAAAAAACCAGTTCGTCCGCATTCTCAGCTGCATACATTGCCGCAAGTGGAATAATATCCCCTATCAAACGGTGATTTTTAAATCGGACTCCTTTCACAACAAGACCGTCTCGAACATCGAGGCAAGGAATAATTCGTTTGGCTAACATGACGAAAACTCCTGTAAACACATGGATAAATCGAAATCAGATTCGTACAAAATACGGCCCAAAATAACCGCTGATACGCCTAATTCTGCTAAAATTTTTATATCATGGATGTCCCTTATCCCACCTGATGCTTGCCAGGCTATCTTTGGAAATCGACGGATAGCTTCTTCATATAATTTAAAGTTAGGTCCTTTCATCATACCGTCTTGAGCGATGTCGGTGCATAAGACTGTTGTAACACCTGCGTCTTGATAAAATTGCACAATATCCCACGCATTACACTCGGTCGCAGTTTGCCAGCCATGAATTGCAGGAGTTGGAATGCTATCCTTGATGTGAACATCCAGAGCCAAGACAACATTAGTTGCATGAACGTCTGTGATCAGTTGTAACGTATAAGCAGGATCACTAATGGCAAGACTACCAATGACCAAAGTAGAAAGCCCTGCCGCCACACAAGCATGTGCTGTCGCAATGGTTCGGATTCCGCCACCGACTTGAATGGGTGGTGCTGCAGATTGCATCGATTTAATAAGTTCGAGCTGTTGAATTTCACCCTGTTTAGCACCATCCAAATCAACGATATGCAAACGCGTAGCACCTAAATCGGCATAATGTTTAGCAAGTTCACGGGGTGGTGTTTGATAAAAAGTCACACGATCAAATTGCCCTTGTTTTAATCGAACGCATTGGCCATTTTGTAAATCAATGGCAGGTATAATGATCATGCATCCTCCAGCATTAAAAAATTATTTAATAGTTTCAAACCTGTTGTTGCTGATTTCTCTGGATGAAACTGCATACCATAAATATTATTTTTCTGAACAATCGCACTAAAATGTATTGACAGCTTGCGACGGTGTATTCATTGCACTTCACTGCAAATCCATGGACAAAATACACATGGTCTGATTCACCCAATCCCTTCTGCAAGACAGACTCCTGGCACCAATACAAGCGGTTCCATCCCATGTGAGGGACAGGAAATCCTGTCATCGCAGGAAGCTGTTGCACATTGCCTTTGATCAAGCCCAAGCCATCCACACCGCCTTCTTCACTGTGCTCAAACAATAATTGCATACCAAGGCAGATACCCAGCAAAGGCTGCTGTAACTGCTGAATTAAGGGGACCAATTGATGCTCTTGCAACGCTTGCATGGCCATGGGCGCTGAACCCACACCCGGCAAAATCACATGGCTTGCATGGCTAATTTGCTCAGGCGAGTGGGTTAACACACAATCAAAACCAAGACGATGAATCGCGTTAACCAGAGAGGTTAAATTATTGCCGGTTACATCAATGATCGCTATCATAAAATCCCCTTCGTGGAAGGTAAGCTTTGACTCGTTTTTGTTATCGCTTGATTCAGCGCCCGTCCTAATGCTTTAAAGCACGCCTCGATCATGTGATGATGGTTTTTCCCCGCTACTTTGACGTGAATCGTGGCCCCTAAACCGGTGCTAAGCGATTGAAAAAAATGAGACACCATTTCTGTCGCCATGCCGCCTACAAATTCTCGTGTAAAGTGACCATCAAATACACAAAAAGGACGCCCAGAGAGATCAATCGCCACAGTGGCCAGTGCTTCATCCATCGGCAACGTAAAACCGTATCGATTGATTCCCCATTTATCACCTAAGGCTTTCTTTAAAGCATCACCCAAGGCTATGGCCGTATCTTCAATTAAATGATGATCATCTACGTTTACATCACCCGTCGCGTTAAGGATCATCTGAAATCCACCGTGACGTGCAACTTGCTCTAACATATGGCTAAAAAAATCAATGGGCGTATGAATCATGCTTTCTTCAGCAGAGTCTAACGTGACACTTAATTGAATTTCAGTTTCTTTTGTACAACGATTCACGCTTGCTTTGCGTGTTTGATTTAAAATAGTATCAGCAACCACGGCCCAGTCATGGTTCTTAGCAATGGGTAAATAGGCAAGACCTAGAGCTTCGGCGAGTAATCTATCCGTGTCACGATCACCAATAACCCAACTGCGTTCACAATCGATCTCGCTTTGTTGTAAAAATACCTCTACTAAAGCCGTTTTTGGTTTACGACAAAGGCAATTGTCTTCTACTCTATGGGGACATATTAAAATATCCTCAAAAATAATGCCTTGAGAGGCAAAAAGTGCCAAAATAAAATCATGGCTTTGTTGAAAATCATCTTTTGGAAAGCTTGACGTGCCTAAACCATCCTGATTGGTGACCATGACCAAATAAAAACCGGATTTTATCAATGCGCTCAAAGCAGGAATGACGAAAGGCATTAAACGGATCTTGGCCAAATCATCGACTTGATAATCATGCGGCTCCTCAATCAGCGTGCCATCCCTGTCAATAAATAGAATTTTTTGTTTAGACATGCTTAAGTACCTCTTGTAACGTTTGGTTTTCTTTGGGCGTCCCAATAGTAATTCGTACACAATCGCTAAGCCCTGGCAGACTGCTTCGATCGCGGATCACAATACCGTGCTCAAGACATACCTTCATCCATCGCATGGGCAAATCCACAGCCACTAATAAAAAATTCGCTTCACTGGCATAAACATGTTTCACCGAAGCGTGATTTTGTAAAAAGACACGTAATTGTTCGCGTTGTTCTTGAATCACATGAATCTGGGCTTTTGTTCGTTCAACATTGGCATCCGATAAGGCATCGGATACCACGTGTAACACAGGCGCTGGAATTGGATAAGGCGCCATAATTTTTCTTAATAAAGTAATCCATTCAGAGTGAGCTAACACACTCCCACAGCGTACCCCGGCCAAACCATAGGCCTTTGATAAGGTACGTAAAACAACAAGATTAGGAAACTGATCCAAAAATCTCGTCAGGCTTTGACTGCTTGAAAATTCAATATAAGCTTCATCAATAATGATCATTGCTTTATCACGAAAATACGCACACAATCTTAAAACAGCATCCAGCTCAAGGATGTTGCCTGTTGGATTATTAGGAGAGCATAAAAAAATCAATTTTATGTTCGGTT
>CAZGKX010000059.1:0-4199 GCA_964525945.1 uncultured Legionellaceae bacterium | reverse complement strand
GTTGCCATTGCTTGATAAGTGTATCTTCATCTAAAACAAATCCTTGAGACAAAGGAACCGATTTAATAAATGCACCCTGGATACTTGCCGATACCGCATACATTCCATACGTCGGTGGCGTAATTAAAACCCCATCGGTATTCGCCTGACAAAATGCTCGTATCAGCAAATCAATCGCTTCATCACTGCCACGAGTCATTAAGAGTTGTGAATCACTCACACCATAAAGATTCGCTAATTTTTGACGCAAACGAGCTGGTTGCGGATCAGGATAACGATTAAAACCACATTCAGACCCAAATGGATTTTCATTCGCATCCAAATGAATACCTATTGCGTTATTTTCCATGCGCGCGGAGCTGTAAGGAACAAGCTTAAGGAGATCTTGTCTTGCTAAATGGATCAATTGGCCAATAGACATTCACTTTCCTCCAATGCATTAAGTCTTAAACGAACTGCATTGGCGTGAGCGTCTAGCCCTTCCATCATCGCCAAAGTATCTGCAGCACCCCCCCATGTTTTCATGCCATCTTTCGTGACAGTTTGCACATTGATCCCTTTTAAAAAATCATTCGTGGACAGACCACTGTGTGTTCGTGCGTAACCATTGGTGGGTAACACATGATTGCCACCCGTCACATAATCACCCATTGTTTCAGCAGAATAAGGTCCTAAAAAAATAGTGCCCGCGTTGTTAATACCATCAACCCAACCCGCCGCATCAATGCAGTTAATAATCAGATGTTCTGGCGCATATCTGTTGACAATTGTTATCATTTCGGCACGTGAGGCGCACAGTAAAATACTACCGTGTTGTAGTGATTGATTGATCATTTCAGATCGTGTTAATGTTTGTATTTGTTTTGCAATCGCAGTGTTCACTAAATCGGCAAACGCTTTTGTTTCGCACAGCAAAAGGACTTGTGAATCAACACCATGTTCAGCTTGCGCCAATAAATCGGCAGCAACGTAATCGGGATTTGCATGCTCATCAGCAATGATAAGCACTTCGGATGGTCCGGCCGGCATATCAATGGCCGCACCTTGCGGATCAATGGATACTTGGACCTTCGCTTCCGTAACATACGCGTTACCAGGACCAAAAATTTTGTCCACTTTGATCACACGTTCTGTCCCATAAGCCATTGCGGCAATAGCCTGTGCACCACCTATTAAATAAATGGTTTCAATTTGGCATAACCGTGCAGCAACCAATAAGTGTGGATCAATTTCACCACGAGAATTAGGGGGTGTGCACAATACTCGCGTGGGGCAGCCTGCAACCAAGGCGGGAATCGCTTGCATTAATACGGATGAAATTAAAGGCGTATTATTTCCACCCGGTATATATAAACCCACCCTATCCACAGGACGATATAATCGCTCAATAGAAATCCCGTTTGCCGTGACAATTTTAATCGGTTGAGGCATGGCGGCTCGGTGAAAGGTTGCAATGGTTTCTATAGCCGATTTTATGGCAGCCATTGCCGTTTCACTGATTTTTGCTTGATCAATACACTGTTTTGAAACAATGAATTCTGATAAATCGACACCATCCAATTCACGACTATATTGCAGTAATGCTTGATCACCTTCTTCTTTCACATGGGCAATAATGTTGGTAACGATATCGGCGGGTGGATTTTTTTGAACAGCTCTTTTTAATCGCTGTTCTTGCTCACTTACGGATAAATTTGACCACTTGAAAATAGATAACATGATTTACTCCAATATTTTCTCAATCGGCAAAACCGAAATAGAACTGGCGCCTAAGGATTGAATAGACTCTAACGTATTCCAGAAAACACCTTCGCTGGAGACGACATGGACCGCCACTTTGTCAGGATAAGCTGGCATGGGCAAAATGGTTGGGGATTCCGCGCCAGGCAATTGCTCACATATACGAATGAGCGCTTCTTTTGGCGCATGAAAAACGATATATTTGCGTTCAACCGCATGAAGAACCGCTTGAATACGGCGTGCTAACATATTAAATAAATCTAAATAACCATCACTCATTGCATAGGACGCTTGAATCAAAGTCGCTTGGCTTTCAAGAATGGTCTCAACGGCAATTAATTTATTATCTTCCAATGTTTGACCGCTCGACACCAAATCACAAATCGCATCGGCCATACCCATTCGAGGCGCCACTTCAACAGAACCCGATAAAATCAAAGGTTCAGCGCAGATGTTATTTTTATTTAAATATTGCTGTAATAATAAGGGGTAGCTGGTTGCAATTCGTTTTCCATTTAAGCTGTTTATACCTTGATAATCGAATGATTCAGGTATAGCAATTGATAAACGACAACAACAACGATTTAGCGGTAAAACAGTACGATACTCTGCATGTGGTGAACGAAGTGCCGCTTCAAATAATACGTTCTCGCCCACAATACCGCCATCACACAAACCATCAAAAACTAACGTTGGAATATCATCATCCCGAACAAATAACAGATCGATGGGAAAATTTTCTACATGCGTCAATAGCGCATTCTCTTTAATCCGAAATTGCAGCCCACTTTTTTGCAAAAGCGAGATTGCTTCTTGCGATAATCGACCTTTTTTTTGCAATGCCAAACGTAATCTGGTTCTCATGATAATGAATCAACGTTATAGTACGTTAATACATTATAACGACACGAATACCCGTCGTCAACTCGCTGATTTAGAGGAAGGTTGACGAGCTCAGTTTGCCTCGACATAATGCAACAATGTTCCACTGCTCTAATACATGATGAAACCACAGCAAATGATTAAGAAAGAAGCCTTCCTTCAGTTAATACAAGCCATTACTGCTATTAAAGACCAGGATGAAGCAAAAGCATTTTTTACGGATTTGTGCACACCCGCTGAGCTTGAGTCCATGGCTGATCGATGGCAAGTCGTGCCATTGTTGCAGCAAGGGATACCTTATCGAACGATTCATGAGCAAACTGGCGTCAGTGTCACAACAATTACTCGTGTTGCGCGTTGTTTAACGATGGGGAGTGGTGGTTATGAGTTAATCGCTGAGCGTTTAGGGAATAGGGAATAGGGAAAAATAAAATTAGCCTGGCGAGGGGAAAAAGAATCTTGGGGTCTTTTAAAAATACCCGCGAAATTGTCTCCCTACACTTAATTCCATAGGATCACCACTTTGATTTTTTAATCCAAAAAATCCAGGTACAAAATGGCCCGATACAAGTCCTTTTTTTAATTCAGAATGGTTTTGACCGACTTCAATTAACTCGCGATTAAACAATCGATCTGAAAATATGGATAATGTGTTTGATGAAAATGCTGATTTTTTCAAATCCGTTCTAATTAATAACTCAATACGCTCTAATAATTCGATATTTTCTTCATAAGCCTCCAATACACCTTTAATTAGAGCCATTTTTTGAGGAGGGATAGACGAATCTAAAGAAAATTTTCTTTCTTCTAACAGCGCGCATTTAAATTCAGCCAAAGTTCCCCAACAACCTTGTTCATAAAATTGTCGACCAACGTTACGCCTGATTTTATTTTCAATTTTTTTTGTATCGTTTAACACAATACTCTGAGTACTGTTCAACGAAGCAACCCAAAAACATTGAGCATTCGCCCCCCGTTCTCCAGAAAGATTTTGGATGGGTAACTGTGATAAAGCATTTAATAAATGATGATCTCGGCCCACATCTTTTCGCAAATCGAAACCATGCTCTTCATAGGTTTCCTGAATGGCCGTTACGAATGGATTTTGAATATAAATTTCAAATTCATTTTCAATAAAACGAGCAATAACCTGTTGATAAACATCATCTCTAAAATATTTTCCAACAAATTCTTGTAAAAAATCATCCTCTAATTGAGGCAAAGGTTTCCCTACTTCCAGAGAAAAACATCGATCATTTTTTACAATAAGAATATCTTGAATTCCTGCTGGCGGTGCAATAGTTATAGGTCCTACTCGATCGGATTTTACACATCCCCAAATGATTTGATTACCCTTAAGATAATAGGGTAAAACACCACAACGCATCGTTGGCGTAGGATACAACCCATCGTTACCTTTTTCCAAACGTAAAGGCTGATACTCACTTGCAGCATTGATTTCAATGATTTTTAACATGTGCGGCCTCTCGATTCTTCTCGAAGAATTAACCTTTTTTGAATAAAGAAAAAGCCTATAACGAAGCACAAATCCTTTGTGCTTCGTTGGTAGGTGACAT
>CAZGKX010000058.1:261-16538 GCA_964525945.1 uncultured Legionellaceae bacterium | reverse complement strand
CTATCAAGGCAATAGCAACAATGATCACGCCACTCTTTATCCTCGCGTATTGCTGCAAAGGCAGCCCGGTAATTATTATCTGTTATCCATGAATACCCATGCATTATTGACTTTGCCGACCTTGCCATTAACCATGAGCAATGGCATAAACAGCCTTGAACAAGATGTGCTAGAAACTTATGATAAGGCGCACCAAGAATTGTTAGCAATGGCTATGAAAAAATCCGAGTTATTGGCCATTTACAGCAAACATGTGGTAGGGGTTGCAGATTTAGTCATGCAGCATTCTCCGATTGGCGCAGAACATGGTTGCCAGCATTACTATAGCCAACTGGAAAATGCCAGCTCCAGGCGTGGCACGGTGCCTAAAGTGTCGCAAGATGAGCAAATCATTTTGGCATTGAAGCAGGCTATTGCACGTGCCATAGGCTTAAATTATTTGAGTTTGAACACGGTGTATGCCTATGTGGATCAAGCAGATCGCAGTATGCTTTCTCCACAGTGAGTAGTAACTGCGTTACTGTGTTGTTAGCAAGCCTTGCTCTGCCATCCAGGTATCACTCGCAAATTTGGACATGTAATTACGGATAGAATCGGGCAGAATCACCAAACATTTTTGATCTTTTCTTAATGTTTTAGCGGCTTGCAAAGCACCCCATAGTGCCGCTCCACTGGAGCCACCCACTAATAGGCCTTCTTGGCGAATCAATTGGCGGGCTGTTTGGAAGGCGTCGGCATCATTTGTTTTAATATAAGCATCAATCAATTGATTATTAAGCACGTCTGGAAAAAAATCATAACCTATGCCCTCAACCAAGTAAGGTTTCACTTCTGTGCCACCGCCTAAAATAGAACCCATCGGATCAACCCCAATCACTTGAATGGCTGGGTAATGTTCTTTTAAACGCTTGGCGAGTCCTGAGACGGTACCGCCTGTGCCCACACTGACCACAATCATGTCCAAACCTTCGGTAAAATCATCAATGATTTCCTGCGCTGTGCCATAATAGTGGGCGTTGGGGTTTGCAGGGTTCGCATATTGGTCGAGAATATAGGCATTGGGGATGTCACGTTGCAGTTGTCGGGCAAGGGATATATGGCTGTCGGGATCACTGGACGCTGCTTCAGAAGGCGTTCGGTAGATGACCGCACCTAACCGTTCCAGAACCACTTGTTTTTCATGGCTCATTTTATTGGGCATGGTGATGATGACATGATAACCCAGTAACGCTCCCGCCAAGGCAATGCCAATGCCGGTATTGCCTGAGGTGGGTTCAATGAGGGTATCACCGGGTTTAATGTGGCCGGCTTGTTCCGCTTGTTTTACCATTTCGTAACCGATACGATCTTTAACGGAGCCACCTGGATTAAAAAATTCGCACTTGGCATAAAGTTGGCATTGTAAATCCCCGATCACATGATTGATTTTGACAATGGGTGTATGGCCTATTGTTTCTAGAATGTTTGAATAAATCATGCGGTTATCTACCTAATAACGGGATAATTAATTACTATAGATCGAATTTATTCTTTTGTACAACCGGCTCAACGATGGCGGTAGGCGGCGATAAAAAACGAACGTTATAGCGTGGGTTTCGGGATAAAAATGACTTGACGAACAACCCCTAGAAGCAGATATTAAGCGACCTTAAAAATAAGCCTGATCGGAGTAAAAATGGCGGGATTGTTGGATTTTTCACTGTTAAAGCGCAATCGCGCGTATGCTTTGTTATACAGCGGGCAATTCGTGTCGTTTATGGGCACCATGATCACCATGGTGGCGTTGCCTTTCCAAGTGTATGAAATCACCCATTCCACGATCATGGTGGGGATGTTGAGCTTGGCGCAATTAATTCCTTTATTGTTCACCGCGTTAATTGGTGGTGTTTATGCGGATCGCTATGCCAGGCGACAATTGTTATTGATCAGCGAATTTTTCTTGGCTGGAGGATGCGTTTTTCTGGCATTAAACGCTTGGATGGCTCACCCTAACCTTGTGGTTATCTTCGCTTTATCGAGCCTTATGTCCGCGGTAACGGGATTGCATCGGCCGGCTTTTGACGGCGCGCTCCAACAATTGGTGAATGAGGACGATTATAAAACCGCGGGCGCTTTACGTGCATTTGAATTTAGTTTTTGTATGATTGTGGGACCGGCTGTAACCGGACTCATTGTTGCCAAATATGGCGTAACAGTGGCTTATTTCCTTGATTTCATATCGTTTTTATTATCCATTGTCATGCTGATTGCATTGGGCCCGATACCTAAACCCAACGTGCATGAAATCGTTCCTGTGTTACAGGCATTGAAGGAGGGGATTCAATTTGCATGGAATCGCCAAGTTTTATTGGGCAGCTACTGCGTGGATTTTATCGCCATGGTGTTTGCGATTCCAAACGCGCTCTTTCCGGCCATCGCGCTTTCAATCGGCGGTGTTAAAACACTCGGGTTGTTGTATGCTGCTCCTGCGGTGGGTGCACTGATTATTTCCATATGGAGCGGATGGACTGCTTCTATTAAACACGAAGGCCAAGCGATCGCTATTTCCGCGGTGTGTTGGGGCATTGCCATGATAGGCTTCGGGTTTTGCCATTCCCTGGGGTGTGCGTTGTTTTTTCTGGCGTTATCAGGGGCGTTTGATGCATGCAGCGGGATTTTTAGATCAAGTTTGTGGAATCATATTATTCCCCATGAATTTCGAGGTCGATTGGCAGGCATCGAAATGCTAAGTTACCTTTGCGGCCCTAAACTGGGTGATACTCGAGCTGGTTTTATGGCGGCGAGTTTGGGGATTGCACCGGCAATTTTATCTGGTGGTTTATTGTGTATTGTGGGTGTGGGTTATTGTTGTTATCGTATGCCGGTTTTTTGGCGTTATCAAACGGAGCACTGATGTTTGCGGGCGCATGCATTGATCGACTTCAATGTCGCAACGATATGTTAAATTTTTATCAATAGGGGATGCTCATCGTGAATGAATTAAAAGCCCAAGCAGCCAAAGCGGCCATGGCCTATATTGCTGATGAAGTCATTATTGGAGTAGGAACAGGATCAACTGTCCACTATTTTATTCAAGAATTAGCACGCATCAAACACCGCATTGATGGGTGCGTTGCCAGTTCAAAAAACACCGAAATGCAATTACGCGCTCTGGGCATTCCAGTGATGGATCTTAATGTGGTGGGAGAGCTGCCCGTTTATATCGACGGGGCCGATCAAGTCAACTTTCAGCGCGAAATGATCAAAGGTGGTGGTGGTGCATTAACCCGTGAAAAAATTTTAGCGACGGTGGCTAAAAAATTTATATGCATTGTTGATAAGACCAAATTAGTACAACAGCTGGGTTCTTTTCCTGTGGCGGTTGAAGTTTTGCCTTTGGCCAGAAGTTTTGTGGCCCGTGAAATCGTCAAATTGGGAGGTGATCCTGAATACCGTGATGGTTTTGTAACGGATAACGGCAATATTATTTTAGATGTGCATGGCTTTGATTTAAGCGCAAAAATAACGCTGGAAGATGCGTTGAACACCATTCCTGGGGTGGTGGAGAATGGGGTGTTTGCGCGGCGAATCGCGGATGTTGTCTTGATTGCTGATACCGATAAAATCATGGCCTTGCCCTAACTCGAGGCGTTAAAGAAACACATAGCTATTGTCGCTATTGTCGTTTTTTCTAGGTATTTGAACAAGCTGTCCCCTAAATTGATTGAATCGACTTAGGAACGAGGTGGATGATGCATAAAAATAGGCAGTAATTTGATCAAACGCGTAATAGGCTCTAATAAGTTGCTGATCTGCTTCATGAAAAGAATTTTGACAGTCCACCAGAAGCGCCGAACCGCTTTCCTCCATGGAGGCATCGGCGTTGCATAGAAAGTTGTTTTTTGCCATTAATAATTGGGAATAAAATTGTTGCAAGGCAGTGGCATGCCCCTGTTGAGAGCCGAAATTTTGCTTGCATTTTTTTTTCTCATTTTGCAAATAATCGAGAAAAGAGTAATAGCCTATCCGCTGTAGCACATGGTGTTTAGTGGTGAGCCGAGCCACTGCTGCCATGAGATCAGGTTCAGCAAGGTATAAAAATTGCCGAAATTTTTCTGGGTATTCTGCACTGAGGTATTCAAAGACATGCTTATACATGCCATTTTGGACCTGAGCAAGGATTTGTTTTTGTTGCTGAGCCGTGAAGGTAACTATTTTATAAAGCAACACGTCCATCAGTTGCGGGGCGTGCTCCATTGCAATATCAAAGGCATTTTGATTGGCTATATTTTTTAATCGGATGTCTGCTTTGGCGTGGAGAAGTGCTTGCACAATGTCGGTGTGTCCTTTCATTACTGCGTGCGATAAGGCAGAATTTTTGCCAACAAAGGTCAGGTGATTGACATCAGCCCCCATTGCTATCAATGTGGTTACCACCGCTGTTTGTCCTAAGCCGGCTGCAAAAATTAAAGGCGTTCTCCCATAAGCGTTGGGTGTGTTGATCATGGCTTTTAGCGTGTTGCTGGGTAAACTCTGTAATTGAGTTAAAAGGTTTTGAGTGTGGCGGCTGTTTTCCGCTACGCAGTAGATTAACGGGGTCGTGTAGACGCCATCGGCAATTGTTTTTACCAACTCCACTTGTTTTGCATGGGTGGAAAAACAATCGTCGTCGTTGTAGTCAGCGATGCTTGCCAATAAATCCAGCATGGCTGGTTTGGGGATGAACTGCAATTCTTGAAAAATGGCAATGAATTGAATCATTTTAAAGGAAATGTAATCGGATTTAATGTCGGCAAGCTTTAAATGCTGGTTGAGATAAATTAAGGATCTTAATGCTTTAACGGCGAGTCTGTAGCCTTCCTGTTCGGTGGTCAATAAATAGTTATTAAATTCAGATTTTTGAACAAATTCAAGAAAAAAATCTTCATTTTCGGCGCAGCCGTATCGCAGTAAATAGGCGACATTTAAATATCGCCACGTGCGACCATCATGCTGTAAATGTTTACCAAAAGGGGACAACGGCAGGAATCGATGTTGTTGATAACATTCAATAATAAAATTTGCGGCGTCATTATCCGTGCTGGTTGGCCCACTCAATGAGGGGTATATAAAGGTTTGATTAAATTCAAAAGCAGGTAAGTCGGGATTTAAGCAGCGCCATTCTGTGGCGAGCCGCGTGCTTTCATAAAATGGATTGGGCTTAGAGCTTTTATAATGCGACGCATCAAACGCGACTAACTTTTTGATGATCAGTAAATCGACTACCGTTAAACGTCGAGCTTTGTAGCCTTGTGTGAGTTGAATCTTAAAATACCTGTCAAATGCTAATAACTGAGCTTGATTTTGAGTGACGGTGTAGATGGTGCGTGTTTCTATGTCAACATAATAAAGACCGTTGGGCGTACGTATAAATCCGTTGGTGTTTTGGATATTGGTCAACGCTAAAGGATTGGTCTCATTGGTTTCGATGAGCTGGCAGTTGGCTGTCAATGGGACACTCAACACCCATTGCCCGGTTGCTCCTTCAATCGTAAGGGGCATTTTAGGTGCGTAATTGCAACAAAGCTCATTCTGTTCTAATAACGTCCAGTCAGCAAGTTCAAAGATATCCTTTAGTGGCATACAATACGCTCCACAAAATTTTTGAATAGCAAAATATAAACGGTCTGTTTTTAAGATTAACGTGATTTTCCAAACAGAGCAAACAAAACAGAGGCCCGCACTGTGAATTTAAAGAGCGACTAACCTCTGGTTGTTCTTAAAATCTTCTCCAAATGGAATAAATTTTCAAAAAGGCCAGTCAAAGCACTTACAACATATACTGCTTTGATTTAAATTGACCTTATTGGGTAGGTTGGGTCAAGGCCCAACCTACCCAATAAGGTCAATTGATGAAAAAAAATGACCAGAAAGAAATACAATCTTCTGGTCGCTAATGGGCTTCATCCCAATTTTTTCCAACACCTAGAGAAACCAGCAAAGGTACAGAAAGTGTTACGGTATTTTCCATGAGCTCTTTGACGGTGCATTGTGCAGTTGCCAGAGCATGTTCGCGTACTTCAAACACCAATTCATCATGCACTTGCATGATCATGCGTACATCCGCGTTGGGTTGTTGTTTTTGCCAGTGGAATACAGCCAACATGGCTTTTTTGATAATGTCAGCGGCAGTGCCTTGCATGGGTGCATTGATTGCCGTGCGCTCCGCTGCTTTTTGTCGCATGATGTTGCGAGCGTTGATTTCGGGCAAGTACAGACGTCGACCGAAAAGGGTTTCCACATACCCCTGCTGGTGCGCTTGCAGCCGTGTTTTTTCCATGTAGGCCATCACACCTGGATAACGTTCAAAATACCGATCAATGTAATACTGTGCATCGTTGCGTTCTATGCCCAACTGTTTAGCAAGCCCAAACGCGGACATGCCATAGATCAAACCAAAATTCACAGCTTTTGCTCGCCGGCGTTGTTCAAAACTGACTTGGTCTAAGGCAACTCCGAAAATTTCACTGGCAGTGGCGGTGTGGATATCCCAACCTTGTGAAAAAGCATGCAACAAATTTGGGTCTTGTGACAGGTGCGCCATAATGCGCAATTCAATTTGAGAATAGTCCGCTGTTAACAATAGATGTTGAGGTGGGGCTATAAACGCTCGGCGAATTAAACGACCTTCTTCGCTGCGAATGGGGATGTTTTGTAAATTGGGTTCACTGGACGATAAACGACCTGTTGCGGCAACGGCTTGGTTGTATGACGTATGCACACGGCCAGTGTTGCTGTTCATGCATTTTGGCAACGCATCAATGTACGTCGACACCAGTTTGCTCAAACCTCGGTATTCTAAAATAACGGCGGGCAAGCGAAACTCAAAGGCCAGCTCTTGCAGCACGGCTTCAGCGGTGGATGGTTGCCCGGTTGGTGTTTTGGCGCGTACTGGCAATTGCTGTTCTGTGTATAAAATGTCTTGTAATTGCTTTGGGGAATTTAAATTGAATGTTTTTCCTGCCAATTGATACGCTTCTGATTCCAATTCCAAAATACGTGCTTTAAGACGCGCACCATGCTCAACAAGGCATGCTTCATCAATTAATACACCTTGGCGTTCAATCTCAGCGAGCACGGTCACCAACGGTATTTCAATGTTTTGCAAGACCTGTTTTAACGAATCAACCATTAACGGTAACAGGGTCTGGTGCAATTTTAATGTGATCATCGCATCTTCCGCGGCATAAGGCGCGGCTTTAACCACTGGAATTTGATCAAAGCGTAATTGTTTGGCCCCACTGCCTGCAACGTCGGTGTAGGTAATGGTTTTATGACCTAAGTATTTAAGGGCCAGGGTATCCATATCGTGGCGACTACCGACACTGTTTAAAAGATAGGATTCCAACATCGTGTCGTAAGCGATGCCTTGCAACGTAATACCATGGTTTTTAAACACAGTGTAGTCGTATTTTAAATTTTGGCCCACTTTAAGGATGGCGGGATTTTCCAAGATGGGTTTGAGCGCGTTGAGCACCTCATCCCGGGTCAATTGTGGAGAACCGTCATTATGAGTGAGTGGGATATAAACCGGTTGCTCTGGATCAATGGCGAAAGAGATTCCAACAATTTCTGCATACATTGCATCCAAATGGGTTGTCTCTGTATCAACACAAAATAAATGGCAGGTTGTCAGTTGTTTAAGCCAATGCTCAAAAGCCACGTGATCCGTGACTAATTCAAAGTGCCAAGCAGGCTGCGGTAGTGGTGCACACGTGGCTTGTGTTGTTTGTTCGGTATTCAGCAGTTCTTTTAACCAAGTTTTGAATTCAAATTCTCGGGTTAAGGCAATCAGTTGCTCACGGTTGGCTTCTTTTAATGTCAGCTCTGCCAAGGTCAAGGGAAGTTCCACGTCAGTTTTAATGGTCACTAAACGCTTCGACAACGCCAGTTGCTCAAGTCCCGCGCGTAGATTTTCGCCTATTTTGCCGGTGATCGTATGGGCATTTGCAACCAATTGATCCAATGTTTGATGCTCTGCTAACCACTTTACGGCAGTTTTAGGGCCGCATTTAGAAATGCCTGGAATGTTATCACTGGTGTCACCCATCAACGCGAGGTAATCAATGATTTGCGAAGGTGTTACGCCAAATTTTTCTTGTACCCCTAAGCTATCCAGGCGTTGATTGGTCATGGTATTGATCAAGGACACATGCTCATTGACAAGTTGTGCCATGTCTTTGTCGCCCGTTGAAATAACAACAGGAATCCCTTGTTGTGTGGCTTGTCGAGCCAAGGTGCCGATGACATCATCGGCTTCCACACCCTCAATGGTTAATAACGGCAAACCCATGGCCGCAAGCAGATCCAACAAGGGTTGAAATTGACCACTTAATTCCATAGGCATTGGCGGGCGATGCGCTTTGTATGCAGGGTACCATTCGTCTCGAAACGTTTTGCCTTTGGCATCAAACACAACCGCTAATTGGGTTGGCTGGTAATCTTTAATTAAACGTTTAATCATGTTGGCAACCCCATAAACCGCCCCTGTCGGCTGCCCTTTTGAGGTGGTTAACGGAGGCAAGGCATGGAATGCACGAAAAAAATAAGACGAAGCATCAATCAAAATCAAGGGTTGGGTCATGCTTCAGTGTTTTCATCCTTTAATTGCGCAACTTTATCGGCCAAGCGTGTAACGCGTTCAGTAAGCTGTTGTAAATTTTTGCGAATAAAGGGAATTCTAGTGGTGGATAATTCTTGCTCTATGGCTTTGTCTTTGGGACGAGCCGGGCTGCCTAAATAGATATTGCCACTTTTTAAATGTTTTTTGGGAGGAACACCGGCGCGTGCGCCTAGAATAACACCATCATCAATGCGTACATGATCGCTCACCCCGACATTGGCAGCAAAGATCACATTATTGCCACTCGTGCTGCTGCCAGCAATGCCGGTAAAAGCACAAAGGATATTGTGTTTACCCAGCTTCACTGAATGAGCAATTTGCACCAGGTTGTCAATTTTTGTACCTTCACCGATCACCGTGGATCCTAAGGTTGCGCGATCAATGACGGTGTTAGCACCTATTTCAACATCATCTTCTATCACAACATTGCCCACATGCGGCACTTTCACGTGGCGTCCATTTTCAAAGGTATAACCAAACCCATCGGATCCAATCACTGTCGAGGCATGAATGCTAACGCGTGCACCGATATGACAGCCATCATAAACGGTGACTTGAGGTTGTATCGTGGTTCCCTCGCCAATGAGCACGTGGTGACCAATGTAGGTATGGCTTTTAATGACACAACGATCGCCAATTTTTGCCCCGGATTCTATGGTGACATAAGGGCCTATTGAAACATTTTCCCCCATGATGACGTCTTCAGCAACAATGGCTGTAGGGTGAATGCCCAACGTTGCTTGGGGTCTTGGATAATAATGCGTCAATATTTGCATGAACGCTTTAAACGGATTAGCAACTTGGATCAGCGGTTTGTCGATGCCACTGACATCGCTTGCGACCAAAATAGCGGCTGCCGGAGAGTGAATGGCCAATTTTAAATTATCGGCACCTTCAGCAAAGACCAAGGAATGTGGCTTCACATTATCAATAGGGGATAACGATGTAATCATCACCGTCTCATCACCAATGACCACGCCTTGGATTATAGAGGCAATTTCTAATAAAGAAGCATTCATGGTAAACCTTAGGTCGAGCAAAATTTGACAATTATACCGATATATGGCCTAAGTTGCGAATACTTAGATGATTATTTATTTAGGGCTTGTCGACAGGCCCTAATAACGCCTTAATATCAATGCGGCATTGGCACCGCCAAATGCAAAGTGATTGGAAAGAGCAATATCAACCCGTTTTGCTCTCGCTTCATTCGGCACATAATCCAGATCGCATGACGGATCAGGGTGATGCAAATTAATGGTGGGCAACAATAGATCGTGTTGCAAACTCAAGAGGGTCGCTATAATTTCCATGGCTCCTGCGGCCCCAATGGCGTGGCCTGTCATCGCTTTTTGGGCGGTGATCGGGATTTCATAAGCGGATTTACCAAAAACATTTTTAATGGTTTCTGTTTCTGTGGTGTCATTAAGTTGAGTGCCAGTGCCATGGGCATTGATGTATTGAATATCACTGGGTGTTAGACGCGCCGCACTTAATGCGGCTTGAATGGAGCGGGCCTGACCTATGGATGTGGGAGCGGTGACATGGTGTGCGTCGCAGCTAGCACCGAACCCAATAATTTCCCCGTAAATTTTCGCGCCTCGCGCCTGAGCATGTTGCAATTCTTCTAAAATGAGAATGCCGGCACCATCGGCCATGACCATGCCATCGCGGGTAATATCAAAAGGGCGACTGGCCAGGGAAGGTGTTTCATTTTGTGTGGACATGACCCGTAACTTGCACCAAGCCGTCATGATCGTTTCCCACACCAGCGATTCTGTACCACCGCATAACGCCACCGATAAGTTGCCATGGGAAATTTGTTGATACGCCGTGCCAATGGCTTCCGCTGAAGAAACACACGCATTCGAAATGGTTGAGTTTGGTCCACCTAGCCCAAATGCAATCGCAATATGATTCGCGACCGAATTGGGCATGCCGCGGATCACACTCAGTGCTGGGACTTTTTTCCAATGGCCAGAGTAAAAATATTGGTAAGCTGACTCCAATTCAGGCGTACCACCCAAACTGGTCCCAATAAAGGTACCGGCATGGCTCAATTCACTTGCTGTTAGGCCAGCGCGGGCAATGGCATGATAGGCACAATATAACGCATATTGCGCGACCCGTGGGAAGCGTTTGGGTTTATTAAATTCGGGCAAATGTTCTAAAGAAAAATCAGTGACTTCACCGGCAATTTGAGTTGGATAAGGTGAGGGATCATAGGCTTGTATGCGTTTAATGCCACATTTTCCTTGACTGACAGCATCCCAAAATGCTTCCAAGCCACATCCAATGGATGAGGTAATATCCATGCCCGTGATTACAACTCTTTTTTTCATGCCCGGCTCATCCTTTTATCTTGTTTTGCAATACTAAAGGTGGTATAGAAAGTCTGTCAAGCCAATTTATAGAAATTGTCCAATAATCATGGGCGTTGTGAACAGCAAAACCAAGCCGGGTATATAATTTAAGGGCATTTTTGTTGCTGGTTTCGACTTCAAGGATCAACGTTGTTTTCTGGGCCTGTACACAATGGTTAATGCAATGTTTGATCAACTCACTGCCAAAGCCTAATCCCTGCACGCGGGGAAGAATGGCGATGTCTGTTAAGCGCACGCTGTCGTTGTTTTGCCAGAAAATATGAGCTTTACCCACGGGAACGCCATGTTGATGGGCAATAAAAATGGTGTAATTGGCATCATTCAATAGCGAGCTAAACCGTAATGGCATTTCGGTTTGTTGACGGGGAAAACAGGCCTCATCGATAGCGCAGAGCATGGGAATATCAGCGTCAGTTGCCACTCGGATGGTCAGTGATTTATCAAGAAGCGGCAACAGCGATGTTTGTTGCATTCGCATTTGGTATTCGCTGCCCTTGTATTGAAACCCTGCCTTTAAAAACCATGCATCATTCACACCATGAGGGGTTGAAAAAATCAATTGTTGTATGGGTTGAAACGTGAGTAAGCGGGAAATTTCATACAGCAACAACGCCGCTATGCCTTGATGACGAAAAAGAGGCGACACCATCATCGTGATTTCGCAAGCGTCTTCGTAGAAAAAAAAAGCACTTAAAAAACCGACCAATTGTTGTTGTTTATAAAATAATAAATTGGATGGAATGATTCGGTCCTTGCACAGTAAATGTGGATAAAAAGGAATCGTATTGCCATCAACTTGTTTGCATTCGTTGGACAGCACATCGAGTTGTTTTAATTGCTGGCTATCGAGCTGCTGGGTACGAATAAGCATAGATTATCTTAAGATTGTTCAGGCAATGGTGATCCAAAATCATACCATTAACCAACGGAGGTTGACAATTCGGCGGTGAACTCAGGGTGGAGTGTATTTTGACACCACACCTATTGTGTTTATAAAGGTGTGTTTAAATACGTTTGGCCTATCAACGATGGAAATTTAAAATAGCGAAGATCAATTCCATGGTGATGAGGACAATAATAATGATTTCTAAATTGTGTGAATGACGATTTTCCAAGTAATTATTAAACATATCAAAGATTTCGTTCAAGGTGTCTAAACGATGATTAATGGCGTTGACACGTCGTTGAATATGTAAATAACGCTCTAACATGATGTAATATTCTTCCAGCGTCGGGTGTTGCCAAAAGTATTTAGGATGGTACAAAAAATTACTGATTAAGTTCATCTCGCTTTTGGCGCTTAATATTTCGCCAATGACGGGTCGTATTTGATTGCGTGAAACCCGTTGCCCTTTATTTGATAATTTATGGATAAGAGGGGTGTATTTTTCAATCAGCGCTTCCAAAATTCTTTCAAAATATTGAAGTTTGACCGACTGAGAAAAACCGTACGATAAACTGAGCCTTAATTCGTGGCTGTCTAAGCTTGCGTCAATGGTTAAACAGTCGACTTCAAAATAGTCGTGGGGTTCGATGGAGGTTTTTTCCCCGCCCCGGTATACAAACTCATCATGGACATTAAATGGAATGGGTTTGTGTGCAAAAAGTTTAATAATATTGAGGTAGTTATTAATTTGGTGGCGTTTAAGGCCCCAAGTCACCACTGTGCCGTTTTTGAAGACAAACATCAACGTTGAGTTGGTTGTTCGGGAGCCTAATTTTAATACATCGCGTGATTTAACCGCAAAAAACTCATCGGAAACGGTTTTATAATGATTGTCTAATCTTGCCAGATCAATCGAATGAGCGATGCAGTAGCTAAGGCACTCCATACATTAATTTCCACGTTTAATCATGTTATTGGCTCATGATCCCTAATTTTGAGGAATGAAGCAACATCTCCCTTAGGTTTCTTACACACTGTCCGCGGTTTCACGGCCAGGATATGCTTTTTTCCTTTCAGTTTTACCGCTTAACCACTGCGGGCAAACTTCAAGAATTTGGGCAATTTTATCAAGCTGCTCATCATTGGGTAACAAATGTCCAAAAAGCATCGCATTTGCTAAATGACGCGTCACCCCAAAAACCTTGCACACGGCCTTGGTTTTTTCCACGAGGTCTTCTGGAAAACCAAGTCCTGTTAGTTCGCGGTTAAAGCGTTGAGAAAATACTTTAGTGTTCATTTTGGTTCCTTCATCGATCCTTGATACGGGCATGACTGTTATAACGTATTTTTTTTCTTGAGAAAAGCCATTTTGAAAATAAATTGATTATTTTTAAAAGGTTAGCGACGCTCATCAGCATCTTTCTGTCAATGCAAATAAATGGAAGGCCACTTTGCCTTCCACGTTCCTTGGGCTCATTGCAGTTGGTATTCGACGGTGGTAACCACTCGCACTTTTTTCATAATCGCAGTTCCCGCGTCGTAGCTGGAATTGGCATCGCTTATGGTGAACAGGCCTTGCATGGCGCGCCGTATTTCGCCCAATGATGTTTGCGCATCTTTCGCAAAGCTTTGCGCTGATTCATGAGCACTTTGCGTGGCTTGCTCCAGCATGGCTGGTTTAATGGTGTTTAAATCGCTGTAGCGAAACAACACATTGGATGCTGTAACAACGATGCCTTGTTGCACCAGGTCGCCAGTTTTTTGAACAGCTGCTGCGACTTGATCGACATTGCGTGTGCTCACGGTCAATCCGGTATCGGCACTGTAACGTGGCATCTCCTGATTCTGGTTATAAGAAACGCTTTGATTATCGGTGACAGCGACAGGGTTCATACTTATTTCATTTTCTTTAAAGCCTTGCTTGAGCAAAAATTGCTTGGTTTTTTGTTGTGCATCAGCAATTGTTTGATACAGGGTGGTTAATTGGTTGTCCACTAATTTGATGTTCAATGTCCAAATCGCTTCATCTGATTTAACGATACGTTCGGCCAAGCCTTTCACCTGCACAAACCGAGTGTATTGCCTGGAATCACTTAACCCGTGCGATATAAAAAAACCACTCAGTGCAAAACCACAGCCTAGCACCAATGCGGCGAGAATTTTTGACCACATCATGTTTGTTCCTCTGTATAGTAATTCAAATTCAATTCACGGGCTGCTTTTACATCATCTAGTCGTTTAACCGATAACGTAAAAGGAGCATCTTTTAAGAGCATAGGGTTTGTCGCTGCTTCCTGCCGGATCATTTTCATCGCGTTAACAAACGCATCCAATGCTTCTTTAGGCTCTGTCTCAGTAGGTTCAATCAACAAACATTCGGGAACCAACAGTGGAAAATAGGTGGTGGGGGCATGAAAACCATAATCCAAAAGCCGTTTGGCAAGATCCATGGCGGTGATGCCATATTGTTTTTTTTCTTGGCTCAATGTCAGAATAAATTCGTGGCTGGCGCGCCGCCCTGGATAAGCGGGCGTAAAGCCTGCTTTGCTGAGTTCTGCCAGTAAATAATTGGCATTTAAAGCCGCATATTTAGAAACACGCAGTAAGCCTTCCTTGCCCAACACGAGGATATAAAAATAAGCGCGCAATAAAATACCAGCGTTGCCCATGAAACAAGACAAACGCCCGATGCTTTGTGGAATGTCGGTGTGTTTTGCCCAATGATAAGTATTGTTTGTTTTTAGGACGGTTGGCAAGGGTAAAAAAGGCATTAAACGTTTACCCACTGCCACCGGACCTGAGCCTGGTCCTCCGCCGCCGTGAGGCGTGGCAAAGGTTTTATGCAAGTTTAAATGCATAACATCAAATCCCATGTCGCCGGGCCGGACTTTGCCAACGATGGCATTCAGGTTAGCGCCATCATAATAAAGCAATCCCCCGGCCTGATGAACCATGTCTGCCATTTCTTTAATTTGCCGCATAAACAATCCCAATGTGGAAGGATTGGTGAGCATGATGCCGGCGGTTTTAGGGCCCACTTTGCGGCGTAATTCGTCCAAATCAATGTCGCCGTCTTGGCCCGTTGCCAATTCAATCACTTTGAAGCCACACATGACGGCAGATGCAGGGTTTGTACCGTGAGCTGCATCGGGGATCAGTATTTCATCGCGCGCATGATCGCCACGTGATTGATGGTAGGCTTTGATCATGGCAACACCGGCAAATTCTCCTTGTGATCCTGCCATTGGTGTTAATGAAACACCGGCCATGCCGGTTATTTCAGCTAAATAAGTTTGTAATTCATACAACGCTTGCAAGGTGCCTTGACTGTCTTGGGCCGGTGATAACGGGTGTCGATTTAAAAATCCCGGCATGGATGCTGCTTTGTGCACGCCACGCGGATTGTATTTCATGGTACAGGATCCCAGTGGGTAAAAATGAGTATCAATGGAAAAATTATTTCTAGACAACCGTGTGTAATGCCTAACCACTTGCAACTCTGAGCAAGCAGGCCATCGAGGAAGAGATTGACGCCGAAATGCTTCTGGAATTTCATAGCTTGTTGCATTGGTTTTAGGCGCTTGCGCAGTGGCTTGACGTCCTGGTGTAGAGCTTTCAAATATCAACATAATTTACCTTCCGTATGATCAATCAGGTCTTTGAGTTCGTCACGGTGTTTTACTGGCGTAAACTCGATGAAGCTGTAATCAGCTATTTCCGCCAGGTAATAAGGGTCTTTTTGCAGGATGGACTCTAAATAAGGGCGATCTTTAGTCAGCGCAATGAGGATTCCCCCTGTTCGTGGTTTCATGGGGCCAGACGCTAAAAACAGCCCTTGTTTGTAATAATAATCCAGAAACTCCCGATGAGCCTGTAAATACTTGTCCACTTCACTGATCGGGGTTTTATAGGTTAATTGTACAATAATCATCGTGTTACTCCGCGTTACAAAATTGCGTTAACACGTCAATGTAGCGGGCAATTTCTGCCTCAGTCCGCATTTCAGTTGCGCAAACCAGCAATGCTGTGGGGTTTAATTCAGGGTAATGGCTGGCAACAGGGTAACCTCCAGCAATACCGGCGGCGGCCAGTGCACTTAATACGTCTTCCACGGGCTTGTTAAAAGTTAACAACGCTTCGTGAAAAAAAGGTGAGGAAAAAGCCAATTGCACACCTTTGATTTGAGTGAGGCCTTGCAACAGAGTATGGGTGTTATGATGGCATTGCCGGGCCACGTGTTCTAAACCTTCAGGACCCAACAAACTCATATGGATGGTCGCGGCTGTAACCAGCAGGCCTTGGTTGGTGCAAATATTGGATTTGGCCTTGTCACGACGGATATGTTGTTCGCGTGCTTGCAAGGTCA
>CAZGKX010000058.1:0-251 GCA_964525945.1 uncultured Legionellaceae bacterium | reverse complement strand
GTATACCCGGTTTTGCCCTCTTTATCGACGGTGCGGCCAATTAACCGCCCCGGCATTTGGCGCACATGTTCTAATTTGGTGCTAAAAAAACCAAAATAAGGCCCACCGGATGCCATGGGGGAACCAAAGGGTTGTCCTTCTCCGCAGGCAATGTCAACCCCATGCTCACCCCATAAACCGGGGGGCTTGAGCAACGCCAAAGCAACAGGGTTGACACACGCCACGCTAATGCTTTTGTTGGCATGCGCCCA
>CAZGKX010000057.1:3285-18639 GCA_964525945.1 uncultured Legionellaceae bacterium | reverse complement strand
GGGTTGCAATAAATATTGATGCAATAAGCGATGGTAATTTCGATAAGCATGTTTAAGAATTGCAAATTGTTGTTTAGTTAAAATGTTATTTGTGAACAAAATACGCAACTGGGTCAACGTGTTGGTCGCTTGCGTGAACTCCTGTTGAGGATGAGCCAACACCAAATATTGCACTAAAAACTCCAAATCCAATAACCCACCCGCGACGTGCTTTATTTCGTTAAATCCAACGTGTTTATTGATTTTAGTTCTCATTTCACGCACCTCCGTACGCAAAGTGCCGTTCTCTCTCGGTAAAAACAATACGTCTTGTTTTAATTGATTAAATTTAATCTGGCTTGATCGATTGGAAAATACCAATCGGGCTCGGATCAAGGCTTGGTGTTCCCACGTCCACGCCTGGGTGCGTTGATAATTAATAAAGGCATCGATATGACTGACCAACAAGCCCGCGGTTCCAGAAGGTCTTAAACGGGTGTCCACCGCGTATAAAATATCGGCCTGCGTTCGCGTTGTTAACATGTGCAAAATTTTTTGCGTCAATCGGGTGACCAAGGCTTCTTCAGCACTCGAAACACTGTGCAAAAAAACCAGATCCAGATCGGACGCATAATTCATTTCGCGGCTGCCCAGTTTTCCATAAGCAATGATGGCAAATCTGGAGCGGATGCGTTGCATATCTGGGTAGCGCAGGCTCAATTGTTGGCACGCGCTATCCACCACTTGGGTAAGCACAGTTTCAGCCACATCGACCAGAAAACCAGCAATACGAAGGGCATCGCATTGGCCATACAATTCGGCACGCGCCGCCAACAACCAATTTGTTAATTTAAATTGACGCAACACCTCATCTTTGGTTTCGATCTCCTCAAACGATGCCAATTGAGTCTTTAATTGTTGTTGGAGTTGGCGTCGCGTCGAGGGACGCCACGATTGTTTTTGATCAACCAAAATTTCCAATAAAAACGGTTGATTGACAAACAATGAAGCAATGAAAGGGCTGTGCTCAAACCAATGCAACAACTCCCGCAGGGCATGCGGATTTTCCGTTAACAATGCAAGGTAGGCACTGCGGCCAACAATGTTGTCCAACAAACGCATCACTTGCAACACCACCGCATCGGTTTCGTCCACGTGAGTCAATTCATTCAACAACGCCACCATAAAACAATCCAATCGCATTCTGGCAGCATGCGTTAAACGCCGACAGCGCGGGCCATGCCGGAATGCATAGATCAATTGATAACAGCGCTCAGCTTGTTTAAAGCCCAAACTTGCTAATAAATTGATCGACATGGTTGTTTCAACATGGCCTTGCCATACATTCGATAATTGGTTGGTTAACAGACGTTTTTCATCTTCAAAATCGTTGGTCTTGCCTAACACAGCATGAAACACCAGGCTGATGATGCGCTGGTATTGGTGCAATTTTTTTAAAAGCTGCTCCCATGTCGAAAATTCCATGAACAACAACAATTGCTTTTGTTTCGCTGGATTATCAGGCAATGAATGGGTTTGTTGATCATTTTGGGCTTGCACGGCGTTTTCTAATTTTCGTAAAAACAAGTAAGCTTGTTGCAACGCAATGGTATGGGCCAACAGGCCTTCCTTTTTTAGTGCCCCGAGCGCTTGCATGCTGTTTTGATGCTGGATAGATGGTAACCGCCCGCCACGGATCAATTGAAAACTTTGGATAATAAATTCAACTTCACGAATACCACCCTGTCCCCGTTTCATATCATTCAGCATCGGATTCAACAGGACCTCACGTTCAATCATGGCTTTCATACTGCGTAAAGATTCAATCACACTAAAATCGACATAGCGGCGGTAAACAAAGGGTTTGATCAAACGATTAAACCATTGTGATTGTTGTTCTTGGCCATCGATTAAACGGGCCTTGACCATGGCGTAGCGTTCCCAATCACGCCCTTGTTCTTGATAATACGCTTCCATTGCCGTTAACGTACAGAGCAAAGGCCCACTGTCACCAAACGGCCTTAACCGCAAATCGACACGAAACACAAACCCATCAACGGTTATATTTTGCAGCAATTGCATAAATTGCTGAATGACTTTGCTGTAATAGACTTGATTACTAATGGCTTCTTGACCATTGGTGTCACCAGCCGCTGAAAAAGCAAAAATTAAATCAATATCGGACGACAAATTAAGCTCTCGCCCGCCTAATTTGCCCATTGCCAGTACATACAATTGCGCAGCATCCCCTGATGCATGGCAAGGGATTCCATAATGTTGACTGTAGTGTTGTTGGCAATAGCGTAAAGTATGTGCAATGAGCACATCGGCACAATCCGACCAAGCAGCTAAGGTTTCGGATGTGTCACTGTGTTGACCCAGTTCACGCAGCAATATGCGCAACAGATGCCGATGTCGGAAATAACGCAATGCTTGCGCAAAAGCCACCGGATTAAGCTCCAAAGAAATCTCGCGGACAGCTTGGCGATAATCCATGATAGAAAGAGGTAAAAGGCAATTGTCTGCGTTTAATAACAGCCTTAATTGCTTGATTTGCCGAGTGGCATAATCACTCGCCTCGAGGAGGCGTTGCGCGCTCGCGAAAAAAGGATGGGCGGTGGGCAATTCATGAAAGGTCATAGCAACCAGATCCCTTGGTAACCGAGCCGCGACCGTAAGGAAGCGGAAATTTTTGTGTTAGAACCATAGCCCCGACACCAGAGGCTCTTACACAAACCCAAAGGCTCTGCTCCCTTACGGTCACGGCTCGGTGGGTTAGTGTAGGATTTTTCCTTCGATCATGCAGGAGCTGAGGATTTGGCGGGCGACAAAGTGCCCTTGATCGGCGCCATACATGGCATTAAAACGTTCAACGAGTGCAATCACCCAATTGGCTAGGCGAAAATTCATGCGTTTTTCTTGCGTATTGACCACCAATTCGAACAGGCCCAATTCGTCGAGCTGTTTCTTTTGTGCGTATTCTTCCATGATCAGTTGAGCAATCAACATGTCTTTTGTTTGGGTGGCCCATTTTTTTTTCATAACGTCACTTCCGCATTCAAATTACTGTTTTAAATCTACGTTAGACACACTCTGTGCAGTTACTGTTCGTTCAACTGTTGCTTGACGATCTACAACGTGCCCGTATTTAGTTTTAGTGTCCTTCGTGATCGCAATATTAAACTGTTTCAACATTTTATCGCATCCAGCCTTAAACTCTGAACTCAATATCTGAGGTTGATAATCAACCATTGCCGTTGGGTTGCATGAACAATCATTTGCTTTTTTATCCAACTGAATGCAATTATCTAAAAATTCACTAAAAGCAAGGACATTTCCACTGTTTTTCAAAAATTTAAGCAGGACCTCGTTAAAAAGTGGCACCTGATCCAACCGTACTGCGGCTTGAAATGCCTGACTTATTGTATCATTTTTGAGGGATATTTGCTTGTTTTTTAATGCATTTTGTAAGCGTTGCTGCATATCAAAATGCAATTTTTTAAGCATATGCTGTCCAAAACCCTTGTTGGAACAAGCGACTAGGTGTATTTTTATGTCCTGCAATACTTTATCAAAAGCCTTGGCAAGGTCTTTGTTATCCTTCAAGATTTTCGTATATGCATTTATTTTTTCGACAATTTTCATGTTGTCTTTTGCATAAGGTTTGTACCACTTTACTATTAATTTTAAATCATTTGCATCGAGATAATTTATTGTATCCTGCAACTCCTCGGCGTGCTCTGGAAACAATTGCGACTCCTGAAGATTTAACAGGTGTGCTTCAGAAATAGAGAAGGTATTTTTTTGAGGGCCAGGAGTGATCGTGACACCATGGCGTTTAAACATGTTTAATAAATCTGGCGCAATTGCAGCCCCCAAAGTCAATGTAAATGATTTTGGGGCAACGTTAACGCTCGTTGCGGATAGAATACGCATGTTGTGCTTGCTGGTCCACGGGCAACAGTAAGGTCTTTTATCATCCGTAAACAACACCGGTTTGTTCAATAGCTTTTCCAACAAAAGGAGCTTCTTGCTCACGTCCCGATCTTTATCAGCCAATCGTTTACCATCAATCAAAGGCATGACCTTGGCAATGGCGTTGATGCGCTGGGTGATTTTTTTTTGAGTGCGTTTCGCATCCGTCACCAAGCGTTTTAATCGATTCAGATCAGCCCTGGTTCTTGAAGAATAAAAAATAGCTCCGGTTTGGTCATGCTGAGCTTTCAACGACTGAATATGTTGTTGATGCTCGAAAATGACTTGTTGGCAATAATCCTTTAATTCTTGCTGTTTTGATTTAAGATGGATTAAAGCATCAAATTTATTTTCAATCGGCGCATCCTCAAACAACGTGCGATTTCGACCCCTGCCATGTCGGATGTGTGCGATATTAAGATTGCCGGGATCATAAATGGAGAAGGCGCTTTGCGGCTTCATGCTCAAGCGTGAATCCAAATACAAGCGATCTTCCAGGTAAAAACCTTGATCAAAAATATACAGTGCATTCGCAAACAGCCCTTTGTTTTGATTGTTGCCACCGACAGCATCCGTGTCGGAACACAAATACATCAAACTCAAGCCCTCGCTCATGCCTTGCACGTAAGCATTAGCACTCAAACCACTGCCCAAACTTTTCAACGTTGAATAATGCGTGTTGGCGCGTTGATTTACTTTGCCCATGTCTTTCCCGGCAGCAAATTCGGTCAACGGCAAGATGTCATCAAAAGGAATAAAAAGCGCCGGTTTATTCTGCCATTTGACCATGGACAATTTTGTGGTTTTCAAACCCAATTTATTCGACATTTCCAATGCCATGGCTTCGCGCTGCACATTCACACTGTGCCCTTTTTTAGGGAGTTTTAAAATGGCAGTCGGCTCAAAGAGGGGTATCCTTCTTTTTTGTACATAAGTGGCGAGGGGGAGATTTGAGGGTAAATTTTTTAATTGTGTTAATTTTTCCGTCAATGCCTTTTCAGAGATCAAGGAAAATTTCTCCGAGACCCCTCCGGCTTTTACGTTCAAAACAGTGTAATTGCCATACCCCGGAATAACCATCATGTTATTTGCACATTGCTCTTTGATTAACTTAAGCTCAAGAATGTCATGTAAAACCATGAGCGCATCAAGCGAGTCTTGATCATTTTTAGTTTTTAACGCTGCAATTGTGTTTTTAATCGTATCAACGGACGAATCTGCACTTAAATTTAATGCCGAAGGATGCGATTGCAGCAAAGCGCATAGGGCGTTTTGGCTATCCTCATTCCATAAAAGCCACAGGGGAGGAGAAGGTGTATTGATAACATCTCTGTCATAATAATCACACTCATTTTTACTTTGAGTCATGAACAGTATGCTCTATATTTAACCATATATAGAGTGTAGTACAACTTCAGCTGTATTTTGTGATATGTTTCGATTGCCCATAGCCTTGTGACTCATGCCATAATGTTACAAACAAGACCATAATAATTGGACCTACAAATAAACCCAATAATCCTAACGTTTCCACCCCCCCCAGAATTCCAAACAACACCGCCAGAAAAGGCAATTGGATCGCACCACCGATTAACACAGGCTTGATAAAGTGATCAGCGACAAACATCACCACAGTGCCCCAAATCACCACAATAATGGCCGCGATCATGCCGCCATTAAACATTAAAATTAACGCCACCACAGCAAAAACTAACGGCACCGCAAAAGGGATCATGGCCGCAAGGGCTGTAAAAAAACCAACCAAAGTAGGGGCTGGAAAACTCACCAATTCGTAACAAATGCCCATCAATACACCAACACCCACGCCGACAACAATCGTGCCATTGACTGTGGCACGCAGGGCTGTGGGTAGTCGACCCGCATATTTTGCCCAACGCTCACCCAAGCAATGCCGGCCAATGTGATTTAATTGTAAAAACAATTGATCACCGTCACGGTAAAAAAAGAACAATGCCAACACTGTAAAACCGATTTGAAAACCGCGGTGAGCGAGGTTAAAACCGATTTGTTTAATGTAATAGCTGGTAGGGGTTAATATCGAATGCAAATTCGAAGCAAAAAATTTAATACTGCCGGGCTGGCCAAGGTTCGAATCCCAATATTTAATCATTTCTTGTCCCACAATGGGGATTTTTTGCAAAAATAAAGGCGCTTGTCCACCATGGCGGTTGATGAGTTGAATATAATTAATAAACAACTGCGACTCTTTCACCAACACTGAAATAAGCCAACTCAGAGGCAAAATAAAGATCAACACCAGGATCAACGTGAACAAAAAAGCGGATAAATTATGCTGAGTACCAAAATAATTTCGCCACCGTTTGTACAATGGATACGTGGCAATGGCAATGATAGACGCCCAAACCAGGGATGGAATAAAATGATGGATAATAAACACCGTCAATCCCACCACACCGAGGGTTAAACCAATACTCACCAATTCTTTATGATTGTCGTTCATGACGCAAAAAACCAAGCAAACAATTGCAAGATCAGCCATGCCGGGACGGCAGCCAGCACATCATCCAGCATAATGCCCAAACCACCGTGCACTTTTTTATCGACCCAACGAATGGGGAAAGGTTTCCAAATATCAAACAGGCGAAACAGCATGAAACCGGCAATGATCCACCCCAAACCATGGGGAACAAACATCATGGTGAGCAGATACCCCACCACTTCGTCCCAAACGATACCTTTATAATCATGCACACCCATTTCGCGAGACACTTTGTCGCATAGGGCAACGCCAAAAATAAAAGCGGCCAAGGTCAAAACGAGATAACTCACCCAAGAACACTTCGCAATGAGCAAATAAATAGGAATCGCCGCCAGAGTGCCCCATGTCCCGGGAACCCATGGTAGAAGACCACTGCCAAAACCAAAAGCAAGAAAATAAAAAGGGTCTTGCCAGACTTTTGTAGATAATTCACGCTTGTTCATGGTGGTTAACATAGCATCCTTCGTTGTCTTTGTCTTGTGAGGTGTTGACGATGCGATCCCATCCAAACTTTGTTTTTATGGATGTTCTAACTTCACCTCAACCGCACGTATTTCTTTGGCCAAATTATTCAAGATACCATTCACATATTTATGACCATCCTGCGAACCAAATTCTTTGGCCAACGCCACAGACTCGTCCAACACGACCCGGTAAGGAATTTCCGGGCAGTGAAGCAATTCAAACGTGCTTAAACGCAACACGGTTAACTCAATAGGGTTTAAACTCTGCAACGGTCTATCCAACAAAGGCGTAAATGCGTCTTCGATCGGATTCAAATGTTCAGGCACACCATAAAGCAGTAGACAAAAGTATTCAGCATCCACTTTTTCCATGTTATTGGCAACACGAAATTGCGCTTCAATTTCATACAAATCACTTTTTGACATCAACCACTGGTACAGTGCTTGCAACGCTAATTTTCGGGCACGACGTTTGCCCGTAATTGATTGTTTCTTATCCACAACTATCCTTTAGAATCAGGTTTTGTTTGCATTTTATCGATGGTTTGCCGAAACTCACTGACATCTTGAAAACGTTTATAAACAGAAGCAAAGCGGACATAAGCCACATGGTCCAGCCGAAACAATTGCTCCATGACCCATTCACCAATTTGACGCGAATCAATTTCTCGATCACCCGTTCGCCTGATGTACTGCATAACGGCAATCACTGCTTCTTCTACACCCTCCACACTCACCGGGCGTTTTTCCAAAGCACGCAACATACCACCGCGTAAATTTTCAATATTAAATGGCTCACGGCGGCCATCCCGTTTAATCACCAAGGGCATGATCAACTCTGCCGTCTCAAACGTTGTAAAACGTTCATGGCAGATCAGGCATTCGCGGCGTCTTCGCACTTGCGCACCATCCACCACCAATCGAGAATCAATCACTTTGGTGTCGATGGCTTGGCAAAAAGGACAGTACATGATTATCCATACACCGGAAATTCGCGGCACAATTGCACGGCTTGGGATTTAACACGGGCAATTACGCCGTCATCCTGATGATTTTCCAACACATCCACAATCCAATCTGAAACCAGTTGTATTTCAGGGGCTTTAAACCCTCTGGTCGTAACAGCAGGTGTTCCTAAACGCAAACCGCTGGTCACAAATGGAGAGCGTGGGTCATTGGGTACTGCATTTTTGTTGACCGTAATGTTGGCACGGCCCAAGGCCAAATCGGCGTCTTTACCCGTAATTTGTTTATCGATCAGATCAACCAACATCAAATGATTTTCAGTGCCACCGGACACAATCCGCAGCCCGCGTTGTTGCAACGCACGCACCATTGTTTTGGCATTTTGCAAAACCTGTTGTTGGTATTGCTTGAACGCCGGTTGCAGCGCCTCTGCAAACGCAACCGCTTTTGCAGCAATGACGTGCATCAGCGGCCCACCTTGGCTGCCTGGAAAAACAGCTGAATTTAATTTTTTTTCAAGCTCTTCATTGGCTTTTGCTAAAATCATGCCACCGCGCGGGCCACGCAATGTTTTATGGGTGGTGGTGGTCACCACATCGGCATAAGGCAAAGGTGAAGGGTAAAGGCCCACTGCCACCAAACCCGCAACATGAGCAATGTCCGCCATCAAATAAGCGCCGATACCATCAGCAATTGCTCGCAATCTTGCCCAATCAAGCACCTGTGAATAAGCAGAAAAACCCGCAACAATCAGCTTAGGACGGTGCGTGTTTGCTTGCCGCTCTAATGCGTCGTAATCAATCAAACCGGTGGTCGTGTCAAGGCCATATTGAATGGATTGGTACAGTTTTCCAGAAAAATTCACCGAAGAGCCATGCGTTAAATGCCCGCCATGCGACAACGACATGCCCAATATCAAATCACCGGGGTGCAGCAAAGCCATCATGGCGGCAGCATTGGCTTGCGAACCAGAATGCGGCTGAACATTCACATAATCCGCACCAAACAGTAATTTAGCGCGAGAAATGGCGAGCTCTTCAGCAATATCCACAAATTCACACCCCCCATAATAGCGTTTATGGGGATAACCTTCGGCGTATTTATTGGTAAGAACCGAACCTTGTGCTTCTAATACACAAGGGCTGACATAGTTTTCAGAAGCAATTAATTCAATGTGCTCTTCTTGCCGATTTCTCTCTGCAGCAATAGCGTCCCACAGTGCAGGGTCAAATTGCTTGAGCGTTGCCGATTCATTAAACATGCCAGTCCTTATTGTGGTTATTACTTGACAATTAGATCATTTTGAACCCGTTTAACACCAACGGTGTTATTTGCAATCGTTCCAGCACGACGTTTAATGGTCTCGCTGTTCACAAAACCACTTAATTGCACACTTCCTTTGTACGTTTTCACTTTAATGCCAAAAGCAGGACTTGCTCCTAACATATCCACCAATCTGCCTTTCACTTTAGCTGTCACAGCAGAGCTATCCAAATATTGGCCAGTGCTTTCTCGAGTTGCTGTAGAACCACAGGCACAAAGTGCAGAGATGGCCGCAGCTATAATCAGTAACTTCATTGTTTTAAACACATCCACTCCTATGCTATAAACCCACACAAGATTATCACATGAACCACAAACGATGCCAATTGTTCATCAAAAAGAGCATTCATCGTAGGTTGGCCTTGGCCCAACCTAAAATCACACATGCATGACCATTTCCAACAAACTTGTCGTGTGCTGCTCAATATTGTTGGGCCAAGGCCCAACCTACGATATCTTATGAGAGTGACTCCCCTAAAAAATCAGTAGTCAATTGCTTTTTGACTTCACCGTCACTTGCGCTTTGGCTTTGTTAGCTAAATAAGGAAAAATACGAATCGAGCTTTCTCGACGAGTGTATCCACCATATAAATGGTAACCACTGAATGAATCAATGTCCAAATCCATGCCCGCGTGGCAGTAACCATAATATTCCAGTGAGATATATTGAGGCGCTTCGTACGCGTAAACATTGAATGGCCGCATGGTGGTGCCGTCATCAAACATCCCAAACACACGAATATCATCGTAACTTTGATTAATAATTTCTATTTGACAAGGACCAGGCCATTTCATTTCCGGTTGAATGGGTCGATTTTTAATGCTTTCTGCCAAAGGATGAACGTGTTGGTTCCCGGCAAACGCCGTGGTGCATAAACTTAAACAACACCCTAAAATTAATGATTTTATTTTCATGTTAATATCCACAATGATTACGCCGCTAGCATCCTAACATAGCATTTAATTTAGTCAACAGGTTTTTTTTATACCCAGACAATCCCTCAGGCTTTTGCAACAGAGCACTTTGTTTTTTATCAGAATATAGTTAAACTCTCCCCCACCCTCTGCGCGCGCATAATAATATGATTGATCCTAAAATGAAAAAACGCATGACCATCCTCTTGGTGGTACTTGCCGTCTTATTTGGCGGAATCTTACTCTTTAACCTTGTTAAAGGGATCATGATGAAACGCTTTTTTGCGCAATTTCAATCGCCAACCATGGCAGTTTCCTCGGTAAAAGCTGTTCAAAAAAATTGGCGCCCGCAATTGGCAGCCGTGGGTAATTTTGTTGCCATCAATGGCGTTGAAGTGAATGCGCAGGTTTCTGGCAATGTAACGGCCATCCATTTTACATCAGGGGATTTTGTTGAAAAAAACAACTTGTTGCTGGACATTGACGATAGCATTGAGCAAGCCACCCTCAAAGCCAATCAAGCAGATTTAGACTTGCAAAAAGTCAATTATCAGCGTCAAATCGACTTGTTAAAACGCAGTGCGACCGCCACATCCAGCGTCGATGAATCAAAAGCCAAACTATTGGAAGCCCAGGCCAATGTGGAAAAAACCCAAGCCTTGATCCATCAAAAACACATTGTAGCCCCTTTCACTGGGCGATTAGGCATCCGACAAATCAATTTAGGCCAATACATCTTACCCGGGCAAACGTCAATTGTATCATTGCAATCCTTGGATCCTATTTTTTTAGACTTTTATATCCCCGAACAATGGGTTGAGCGGGTACAATTAAACCAAACCATTCATTTTTCTGTGGAACAAAATCCGAATATATTGTTTGAAGGAAAAATCACCGCCATCAATTCTAAAATAGACACCAATACCCATACCATGCATGTTCAAGCTTCTTTGGCCAATTGCCCGGTTGCAGCCCTGCAAGATCCTTTTCATTCGCCTTTGGTGACCGCCAAAAAGCACCCGTTATCCGATCAAACCATCGTGTCGTGCAACAGCGCTTTGAATGAAAAAAATAAAACGGTGCAGTTTAATTTTGTGCCGGGTATGTTTGCGGCCATTGAAATTGAGCAACCCAGCATTCCTGATGTGATTTTGTTACCTTCCACCGCTATCTCTTACACATTGTATGGGAATTCTGTCTTTATCATTGAAAAAGAACACAACAAAGACACGCAACAAGATGTTTTGAAGGTGCGCCGCGTGTTTGTAACTACCGGCAAACAACAAGGCAACTTCACACAGATTTTAACGGGTGTAAAAGCCGGACAATTGGTGGTGTCCTCAGGCGAATTAAAGCTACAAGATGGCATGTCTGTCACCATTAATAATGACGTGCCATTGCCCGATATTAAAAATCCCGATCAACTGGGACAATAGACGATGGCCATGACTGACATTTTTATTAAACGACCTGTTCTTGCCTCTGTGGTGAGTTTATTGATCCTGTTGTTTGGACTTACTTCCCTCACTAAAATGCCGGTGCGCCAATTTCCCCGCATGGACAACACCGTGATCACGATCACCACGGCCTATCCCGGCGCTGATCCCAATTTAATTGCGGGTTTTATCACCACGCCATTGGAAAGTGCCGTTGCTAGTTCCGAAGGCATTGATTACATGACGTCCACCAGTGTACAAGGTGTCAGCACCATCACCTTGAACGTAAAGCTAAATTTTAATCCGCAAGTGGCGTTCACGGATGTGATGAGTAAAGTTCAACAAACCATCAGCCAATTGCCCCCTGAATCACAACAACCCGTCATCGTAAAAAAATCTGATACATCCATGCCCTTGATGTACATCAGCTTAAACAGTGATGACCTCACCCCACAACAAATCACTGATTACGCGACCCGTGTGGTACAACCGCAGTTGCAAACGGTGGAAGGAGTCGCCCAAGCCGATATTTTAGGCGGAAAAAAATACGCCATGCGGGTTTTTCTGAACCCTATTAAAATGGCCGCCCTGAATGTGGCCCCGGGTGAAGTGACAGGGGTTTTAGCCAATAACAATTATTTAACTGCCGCCGGGAATTCCAAAGGCGAATACGTGGCGATCAATATCCGCGCTCAAACAAACCTCAATTCAGTGGATGAATTCAAGCGTTTGATTGTGCGCAGCAGTAAGAACTCCACTATCCGGCTGCAAGACATTGCTAAAGTCGAACTCGGCTCGGAAGACTACAATTCATCGGTCACCTTTGACGGTAAAAAAGCGGTTTTTCTAGCAATTACCCCCTCCCCTACCGCCAACCCGTTAACCGTGATCAGCGCCGTTCGCGATGCATTTCCCACCATCCAACGCCAATTTCCACCCGCTTTGCAAGGTTCCATTGTTTATGATGCAACCGATTACATCCGAGCCTCCATTCATGAAGTGGTGATCACGATCTTGGAAGCTGCAGCCATTGTTATTTTAGTGATTTATTTATTTTTGGGCTCGTTTCGTTCGGTGTTAATCCCCATCGTTACCATCCCTTTGTCCTTGATTGGCGTATGCTCTTTGATGTTGTTTTTAGGCTACTCCATCAATTTGCTCACCCTGCTGGCGTTTGTGTTGGCGATTGGCTTGGTGGTGGATGATGCCATTGTGGTCGTTGAAAATATCCATCGCCACCTCGAAGAAGGTAAAAAACCCTTTGAGGCAGCACTCATCGGCGCGCGCGAAATAGCCCTGCCCATTGTTGCCATGACCATCACCCTAGCCGCCGTTTATGCGCCGATTGGTTTCATGGAGGGCTTGACCGGGGCTTTGTTTAAAGAATTTGCCTTTACTTTAGCGTGTTCGGTCATTATTTCTGGGGTCATAGCCCTCACCTTATCCCCCATGATGTGTTCTAAAATTTTATCCAAAGACGTCGGCCATGGCAAATTTGCGACCCGCATCGATGCTTTTTTTAATCACTTAAAAATCCGCTATCAACGTGGATTGCATAGTTTATTGGACACCCGGATTATTGTTGTAGTGCTAGCGGTGGTGATTTTATTGTTCTTGCCTTATTTGTACAACAACACACCCAAAGAAACCGCTCCAGAAGAAGATCAAGGCTTCTTTTTCGTTGTCAGCACAGCACCCCAATACGCAACCATCAATTACATTGAAGCGTACACCAAAACGTTTGAATCCATTTACAAAAGCTTTCCTGAAACCGGCCATTTCTTCACCATTAACATGAGTACCCCAAATTCGGGGGTTGTTTTAAAACCTTGGCGTGAGCGCACACGCAGCCAATTTAAATTAAAACAACCGCTGCAAGAAAAATTAAACCAAGTCACCGGCTTGAATTCGTTTGCAGTGATCCCTCCCTCCTTGCCAGGCGGCGGGGGTGGCACTCCCGTTCAATTTGTGATTAAAACCACCAGTGATTTTCAAAGTTTATTGGATGTTTCGACCCAGTTGCTCAACAAAGCACGACAAAGCGGGATGTTTATTTTTATCGACAATTCTTTAAAATTTAATCAACCTGAAATTGATCTTGAAATCAACCGTTCCAAAGCCGCGGATTTGGGTTTGGACATGCTAGCGGTTGGTCGCAGTTTAACCAGCGCCCTGTCCGGTGGCTATGTTAATTTTTTTGACATGCAAGGGCGCAGTTACAAAGTGATTACGCAATTGGTTCCACGTTTTCGTTTACCGCCAGAACAGTTGCAGCAAATTTATTTACGGACAGCAAGCGGCAGCATGGTGCCGTTAGCAACCATCGTCACCCCCGTCGCAAAAGTACAGCCCAACGCGTTTTCCCATTTCCAACAATTGAATTCCGCCACCCTGCAAGGGGTCATGCTGCCTGGTGTCACGTTGGGCCAAGGCATTGAATATTTACAACAACAAGCTGAGAACACGCTACCCAAAGGGTTTTCCTATGATTTTGGGGGGCAATCCAGGCAATTCATGCAAGAAGGGAACACGCTGATTTTAGCTTTTTTCTTAGCTATCCTGGTGATTTTTTTAGTGTTGTCAGCGCAATACGAAAGTTTTCGGGATCCTTTGATCATTTTAATCAGTGTGCCCTTATCCATTTGCGGCGCGTTAATTCCACTGAATTTAGGGTTGGCCAGTATTAATATTTACACCCAAGTCGGTTTGATCACCTTGATCGGTTTAATCAGCAAACATGGTATTTTAATTGTCGATTTTGCCAACCATTTGCAGCGTCAAAAAAAGCTGGACAGACGTGCCGCAGTCGAAGAAGCAGCTGCCATTCGCCTGCGTCCAATCCTGATGACCACTGCCGCCATGGTCTTTGGCGTCATCCCCCTAATCATTGCCACAGGCGCAGGAGCCGTCAGTCGTTTTGACATTGGTTTGGTGATCGCCTCAGGCCTTATCGTCGGCACATTCTTCACGCTGTTTGTTGTCCCGACGATGTACACGTATTTAGCCGCCGACCACCGCCATGATTTGATTGATGATTTGGCTTGGTAAAAAACCATCTCTTAGTCCTTTTCTCGCAAAAAATTTGCAGGAGGGTTGGTGCTATCCCATGCTCAGATTACGCTGCGGCCTATTTTCCACTATCAGCCGCTCAAAATTCTCACGCGAAAAGACAATACTCTCGATTTTATCTTTGATCGGAACGGGGCTTTCTACAAATCTGCTATACAGCATTAGGCGGTGATCATTAACCCATTGTAAAAAAATAAAATCCTTAAAATTCAAATGGTTATAGTTTAAAATGGAAAGACACATTGAAACCACTTACCTTTTACACTACTATAAGTAGTATAGAAAGTAGGAATTATTGGGTGGATTATGCAATCAAAAAAACTATCTATTTCATTGTCTAAACAACAGTGTGAATTTATTGAGCATTATCTCGTGGATCATCAAATTAAAAATCGCTCCGAAGTGATAAAAAAAGCGGTATATTTATTACAACAGCAGGAATTAGAAACCTGTTATAAAGAAGCAAATCAAGAGATTAATCCCTATTTTGAAAATACAACATTCGATGGAATTGAAGAAAATGAAGCGTGGTGAGATCTATTTCGCTGATCTAGATCCTACCGTCGGGACAGAAACTCAAAAAAAACGACCTGTATTAATTATCAGCAATAATGCAAACAATAATGTAGCATCTACCGTAACCATTGTTCCAATTACCTCGATACTTAAAAAAATTTATCCCTTTGAAGTATTCTTAGAGAGTAAG
>CAZGKX010000057.1:0-3275 GCA_964525945.1 uncultured Legionellaceae bacterium | reverse complement strand
AGAAAACAGGGCTTTCTAAAGATTCTAAAGCACAGTGTCATCAAATCAGAACCATATCTAAGTTAAGGATCACCTCTTCTCCGGTAGGATTTGTTAGTCATGAAATTATTAAGAAAATAGAAGGCGCGTTAAAACTTCACCTCGACATGGTTTAAAAGAGTAATCATTGATTAGAGAGTGTTGACAATTCACTTACCGGGCATAACAACATAATCATAATTTTATTCAATTTTTACTTTGAGAAGAACGAATAATATATTAGGCAAGCTTCGCCCTGAATAACAACTCACCGGTTAAAAACATTGCCAGTAACTACCCAGGTTCCCTTCTCCCGCAGGCGGGAGAAGGGAAGACGATGACTGAAGATGATATACACCACGCGAATCAAACGGGAACGGATCCTCCAACCCGCTAAATTCTCCGAAGCATCGCTGATTGATACTTCTTACTCAGAAAACAGTTTAGAACAAGACTTTTTTTCGGGCAAAAGCATGAAGCAAATTGTTTTTACTGTATTGGCGGGGATTTTTATATATATGATTAATCATAACGTTTAACCCGCAAAAAGCTTAACCGGCGGGGAGCGTAATTGTTTCGCTCAGCTGCTTTTGCAACTCCGCCAAATCATCGATTAAAAGAAAAGGCTTGCTTGACATTAATAGGTCGCGTTTATTAAAACCCCAGGACACCGCCACTGATTTGATGCCGCATGATTTGGCGGCATCAATGTCGCGGGTTTCGTCGCCAATGTAGTAAACATGGTTAGTGTCCAAACCCTGTCGATGGATGATTTTTTTAAGGGTTTTTGATTTACCAAACACATGCCGTGCGGAATGAATAAAACCAAAGTGATTGCAATGGTGTTTATTCAACAATATTTCAACATTCTCTCGGGTGTTTGAGGTGATGATCCCCAGAGAAAAACCGTCTGCGCTCAATGCAACAATGGCGTCTTCAATGCCAGGGTACATGGCTATAGAATGCATTCTGGACTTCATGTAGCGTTGAATTTTCAAGATCAACTCAGGTATATGGTACCAAGCCACACCTAACATCTTTAACACTTTCCGAGCCGGTAAACCGCGTAAATAATCCAATTGCAGGGCAGACAATGGTTCAATCCCATAATCTTTGGACAACGCATTCACGGCATCTACAATCAAATCAAATGTATTGGCTAAAGTGCCGTCAAAATCGAAAATCAAGGTAGGCTTTTTTTGTAAATCAGGCACGGTAGGATAACTCGTCTTCAAACCCAAAATAGCGTAAATCTTTTATCCGTTGCGGATAAAGAATACCCTCCAGATGATCGTATTCATGTTGCACAACGCGGGCGTGAAAATCAAGAGCGGTGCGCGTAATAAATTGCCCCTGCTGATCAAACCCTGAATATTCAATGGCTTTATAACGAGGCACGAGCCCACGCAGCCCTGGCACACTCAAACAGCCTTCCCAACCATCCACCATTTCGTCAGACAACGGTTTAATCGTAGGGTTAATCAGCACGGTAAAAGGCACCGTCGCTTCGTTTGGATAACGTTCGTTGCGCTCAAAACCAAACATGATGACACGCTGGTTGCAACCGATTTGCGGAGCTGCAATGCCTACCCCACCCTCTTCATGCATCGTGTCCAACATATTTTGAATCAATTGTTGAAGAGCCACATTCGGCTCCGAGGGATTGGCCACCGGCAGAGAAGGACTTGCCAATTGCGGGTTGCCCATTTTAACAACGTGTTGAATCGACATAAATAACACCTTATTACAAAGTTACATTTTGACAATAAAACATTATTTTCTCAATACAACAGTGCACAATTGATTCCATGCTTGTAAGCATGCACCTGCTCCACTTCCTTATGGGCCCGGATAGCATCGATTGTTATTTGTGCTTGTAATATGCATCTTCCTCATCTGAATCTTCATCATCACTGGCGACGCTGTCATCGGAGAGATACACTGCACTGCGTTGTATATTACCCAGTTCAGTTCCATCATTCGCTGCACCTGGCGCTTTTTTTGCCCCCACGGCATACAACAGGTCTTCACCCACCGTGGGCTTACCAAAAAAACCACCTAAAAATTTATGACCCATTAAACTGCCTTTGCCGGCCAACAAAATGGCTCGCATTTGTTGAATGCGTTTTTCCTCAGGCACTTCAGTATGATTTGATATCAAGGCTTGCACACCGCCTACACCGAGAAACGCTTTGTTGATATCTATTTCTTCAGCGTCTTTTTTCATGATTTTGCCACTTTGACGGGCAATGTATTCGTTCAAGACAAAACAATACTCCATCGCTTCATCACTCAGATGAAATTCTTTGTACAAGTCGCGTTGTTCGTTTTGACTTAACGACGCAATTTTCGAAATCAGCACGGGTAACATTTCTTCGCGCTGTAAAGCAGCAATATCGAGCACATTCAGCCCAGCATCGTTGCGCAATCCCAGATCCACATTGGCATCCACCAGTTTTTGTGTGGATCTTGCAATGTCCTCCGGGCGTTCTGTCCTGGGTTCAAGTGCCAACAACATGATGGTGGTATTGTTGTGGCTGTCTTGACCGTTTAAAATTTCGTAGCGCGTGACCTGATCGTGGATCGGTTTGACATTCAAAAGCAATTTATCAATCTCTTTTTTAGTAGGCATGATTTATCTCCAATTCAATCATTATCAATATGAGTAATTGTAGACCATATTATTTGATTTGTTTGCAAATAATACCCTTATCATAAAAACATCTGTTTTTATCGACTCAACGCAGCGTGAATTACCCCCATCATCTCTTTATTAAATAAATCTCGAAGTATAAACTCATTGAAAAAACACAAGGACATCCACCATGAACAAACCCATTTGGCAACCCCAACATCCTCAAGAAAGCCAGATGTGGCATTTTATGCGTTTTGTGGAAACGCACCACTACCCCATCACGTTTCCTGATTATCAAGCATTGCATGCCTGGTCCATTCAACACCCTGCTCTCTTTTGGCAATCGTTGGCTGATTTTTTCAAAATCACGTTCAATACCCCACCCACAGACATTCTCAAAAATGGCGACGATATGCTGAAAGCACGTTGGTTTAACGGCGCCACGTTCAATTTTGCGGAAAAATTATTGGCACGCAATGACGATCACCCGGCCATCATCAGCCTGGATGAACGCAACCAGCGGCTCGTTTACAGTTACAAGGAATTAAGGCAACAGGTCAGCCGTTGTGCCGCGGGATTGAAAGAGCTTGGTGTGGAACGTGGTGATCGAGTCGCAGCCATT
>CAZGKX010000056.1:0-18860 GCA_964525945.1 uncultured Legionellaceae bacterium | reverse complement strand
TGAAGCGGCAAGACGCGCTATGACACGCCATATTAAGCGTGGTGGTAAAATTCGGATTCGCGTTTTCCCTGATAAACCAATCACACAAAAGCCTTTAGAAGTTCGACAAGGTAAAGGTAAAGGTAGCGTCGAATATTGGGTTGCACAAATTCAACCGGGCAAAGTTCTTTTTGAAATGGAAGGCGTGTCTAAAGAATTAGCAATTGAAGCATTCGATTTAGCTAAAGCTAAACTTCCATTCAAAGTAATGTTTGAAGAGCGCAAGGTGATGTAATGAAAAATGCAATTGACTTAAACAAGATGACTTCTGACGAGTTGCAAACTGAGCTGCTGGCATTGCGAAAAGAGCAATTTAATTTACGATTAAAAAAAGCCAATGGCGCTCTTGATAAAACACACACTATTCGTGGTGTAAGAAAAGCAATCGCCAGAGTTAAAACCATAATGACTGAAAAAGCAGGTACAAGCCATGACGAATAGTGAATCAAATGCACGAACAATGGTTGGAAAAGTTGTCAGCGACAAAATGCAAAAAACTATTGTTGTGGTCGTGGAACGAACTGTTAAGCACCCTAAATACGGTAAAATTATGAAGCGTCGCACTAAACTGCATGCTCATGACGAAAATCAAGTGTGCAAAATTGGTAACACAGTTAAAATTCGTGAATCCAGACCTCTTTCAAAAACCAAAAGCTGGGTATTAGTCGAAGTTATTTCCTAAAATTCCTCGACGATATGCTTTTAAATAATAAAAAGGCCTGATATAATCAGCAGCCTTTTTCTGTTCGAATTTAAAGCTGGAGAATAGAATGATACAAATGCAAACTGTGCTCGAGGTTGCAGACAACAGCGGTGCACGTAAAGTGATGTGTATCAAAGTGCTGGGTGGATCTCACCGTCGTTATGCACGGGTAGGTGATGTAATAAAAGTTAGTATTAAAGACGCTATACCCCGCAGCAAGGTAAAAAAAGGTGCTGTTATGAATGCAGTGGTTGTCCGTACATGCCAAGGTGTGCGAAGAGATGATGGTTCATTGATTCGTTTTGATGGCAATGCTGCTGTGTTGTTGAACAATCAACATGAGCCCATTGGTACTCGGATATTTGGACCTGTGACTCGCGAGCTTAGAGAACGATTTATGAAAATCATCTCACTAGCTGCTGAAGTGTTGTGAGAAGGACAAATTATGAAACGCATTAGAAAAAATGATACTGTTATCGTACTTACTGGCAAAAGCAAAGGCCATGTAGGTGTTGTAAAACGTGTGGTTAGCGATTCTGTGGTTGTCGAAGGTGCTAACTTGGTGAAAAAGCATGTGAAGCCTAACCCACAGTTAGAGCAAAAAGGTGGCATTGTTCCTATGGAAGCACCTTTGAATGTCTCGAACGTGGCGCTCTATAATCCTGCGACTAAAAAAGCAGATAAAGTTGGCTTTAAATTGATAGAGAAAAATGGCAAAGCGCACAAGGTTAGATACTTCAAATCAAACGACGAAGTAGTTGATCTTGTCTAATTAGGTGATGGAAATGGCTAGACTTAAAGAGTTTTATAAAAATGAAGTCGTCGAATTAATGATGAAAAAATTCGGCTACAAGAGCGTCATGCAAGTACCGCGTATCCAGAAAATTACGCTGAATATGGGTGTTGGTGAAGCTGTTGGTGACAAAAAAGTTATGAATTTTGCATTGGAAGACATGGCAAAAATAGCAGGACAAAAACCTGTTGTTACATTGGCCAAAAAATCCATCGCGGGATTTAAAATTCGTGAAGCTTGGCCAATTGGTTGCAAAGTCACCTTGCGCAGTAATCATATGTATGAATTCTTAGATAGATTAATCACCATTACGCTGCCACGCGTTCGTGACTTTAGAGGTTTAAACCCTAAATCATTTGATGGTACAGGTAACTACAGCATGGGAATTCAAGAGCAAATCGTATTCCCTGAAATCGATTTTGATAAGATAGATGTTATCCGCGGTCTTGATATCTGTATTACAACAAGTGCCAAGACGAACGAGGAAGCAAAAGCGCTATTAGAAGCATTTAACCTTCCGTTGAAAGATCGTGAAAAAAACTAAAAGGGTATAATTGTGGCTAAAAAATCTATGATTGAACGTGAAGGGAAGAAAGCTCTTCAGGTTGCAAAATACAAAAATCGCAGACTTGAATTGAAGAAAATTATCAAATCATCCACTGATTTTGATGTCATTATGGAAGCTCAAGCTAGCCTAGCTAAGTTGCCTGTAAATTCATGTCCTGCTCGTCATAGTACACGATGTCAGCAATGCGGTCGTGCACATGCCGTTTATCGCAAATTTGGATTGTGCCGAATTTGTTTACGCCAGCAACTGATGACTGGAAATGTCACTGGTGGCAGAAAATCGAGCTGGTAACTTTTTTATTGGAGAACGACTGTGAGTATGCATGATCCAGTTGCTGATATGTTGACCCGAATTAGAAATGGGCAACAAGCAAAGCATAAGCAAGTGAAACTAATTTCATCTATATTAAAAGAAGAAATAGCTAGAGTGTTAAAGGAAGAAGGATTTATTTCTGATTATTCCGTTGAAGCTCTTGACAACAATTTAAAGGCAATGACAGTACACCTTAAGTATTACCATGGTCGCCCTGTCATCGAAAAGATCAAACGCATTAGCCGACCTGGTTTACGTGTCTATAAATCCGTTAAAGATTTAGTCTCTGTTCCTGGTTTTGGAATTGCCATTCTGTCTACATCTAGCGGCGTAATGACGCACAAATCTGCAAAAGCAAAAGGTGTTGGCGGCGAAATTATATGCGAAGTGGCCTAATTACAAACGAGGATAGATATGTCTAGAGTAGCGAAAGCCAACATTACACTCCCTGCGAACGTCGAGTTATCAGTTGGTAAAAATACAGTCACTGTAAAAGGTCCTAAAGGATCTTTAACACAACATTGCAATAAGTTAGTGACCATTGCTAAGTCTGATGACAACACGAATCAAGTGTCATTTAAACCAGCATCAAACGATCCCAATGCTTGGGCACAAGCAGGCACAACACGTGCTCTTGTTAACAATATGGTGCGTGGTGTAACGAATGGTTTTGATGTTGTGCTCGAACTGGTCGGTGTTGGATACAGAGCGCAAGTTAACAACAGTGGTCTTACATTATCGTTAGGTTTTTCACACAATATTGAATACGCGTTACCGAAAGGTGTCGCTGCTGAAATGCCAAACAATACCACCATCGTTCTGAAAGGCATTGATAAGCAACTTGTTGGCCAAGTGGCTTCTGAAATCCGTGCATTTAGACCGCCAGAGCCCTATAAAGGCAAGGGCGTTAAATATGCTGGTGAAACTATTATGCGCAAAGAAGCCAAAAAGAAATAAGGTATAAATGATGAATAAACAAATAGCTCGTACGCGTCGGTCATTAAAAACCAAAGCAATTATTCGCCAGTCCAAACGACCACGATTAGTTGTGCACCGCAGTGGCTCCAACATCTACTCCCAAATTATCGTTTGTGGTGCTGATGGTGACCACGTTCTCGTCTCTGCTTCTACCTTAGATAAAGAGCTAAGAAAAACGTTGACTGGAAATAAATCAGAACAAGCCAATCAAGTTGGCAAATTGCTGGCACAAAGAGCAAAAGAAAAAAACATTTTGGACGTTGCTTTTGACCGTGCTGGTTATAGATACCACGGTCGTGTGAAGTCGTTAGCTGACGGTGCTCGCGAAGCCGGCTTGAATTTTTAAGGAACAGTTATGGCATTTGAAGATACAAAGACAGATGGTTACCAAGAAAAACTGGTTTCCGTTACGCGTACAGCAAAGGTTGTTAAAGGCGGACGAGTTTTCGGTTTTGCCGTTTTGGTGGTCGTGGGTGACGGTAAAGGTAAAGTTGGTTTTGGCCGCGGTAAAGCACGTGAAGTTCCAATTGCGATTCAAAAAGCTATGGAGCAGGCTCGTAAAAATATGGTCTATATTGCATTGGCAGGCAGTACCATTTACCACGAAATCACCTGGAGTTACGGTGCTTCTAAAGTCTTCATGAAGCCTGCTAAAGAAGGTACAGGTATCATCGCTGGTGGTGCTATGCGAGCTGTCCTTGAGGTATTAGGTGTACATAATATCTCTGCAAAAAGCATTGGCTCAACGAATCCCAGTAATATTGTACGGGCGACGATTGGTGCATTAACAAATATAGGCACACCTGATTTTGTAGCTGCAAAACGCGGCAAATCAGTTGCTGAAATTACGGCAGAATGAAAATGGATAAGAAAATTCAGATTACATTGGTAAAAAGCTTGATAGGCCGTCTTCCTAAGCATATTCATATTGCAAATCAATTAGGATTGCGAAAAATGAACAGCACTGTTGTTCACAACGATATTCCGGCAATTCGTGGATTAGTTAATACAATTCACTACTTGCTCTCTGTTGAGGAGTCTGTGTAATGAATTTAAACACATTATCCCCAGAACCAGGTTCACGTCCAAGCCGACGACGGTTAGGAAGAGGCATTGGCTCGGGCTTAGGTAAAACGAGCGGTAAAGGCCATAAAGGTCAAAAGGCCAGAGCGGGTGGATTTCATAAAATTAATTTTGAAGGCGGTCAAATGCCAATTCAACGTCGGCTTCCTAAAATGGGATTCAAGTCGCGTGTTGGTCGTACGGTTGACGAAATTAACTTGGCTGAGCTTGCAAAGCTAACTGCGGATGTTATTGACATCGACGTTTTAAAAAATGCAGGTATTGTCAATAAAAATATCCGCGAAGTAAAAGTTATACTTTCAGGTGAATTGACAGCTGCGGTTAAATTAAAAGGTCTGCGTGTCACAAAGGGTGCACGTAAAGCCATTGAAGATCTCGGTGGAAGTGTCGTCGCGTGAGTACAAAAAATCCCAAAAAAATGCCTGGCCAATCCGCAAGCGGGTTGGCTGAACTTAAACAACGTTTGATCTTTGTTATCCTCGGGATATTGGTTTATCGGTTAGGTGCTCATATACCTGTGCCTGGACTGGATCCGCAAAAGTTAGCAAATTTCTTTAACGAGCAGCAAAACACAATCTTTGGCTTGTTTAACATGTTCTCGGGTGGTGCGCTATCGCGAGTTACGGTATTTGCTATTGGGATCATGCCTTATATCTCTGCATCGATCATGATTCAGCTTTTCTCGGTGGTTGTACCGTCTTTGGAACAATTAAAGAAAGAAGGTGAGTCAGGCAAGCGAAAAATCAATCAATACACCCGCTATTTAACCCTGTTGTTATCGATCTTTCAATCCTTAGGGATGGCTCGATGGCTGGCTGGTCAGCAAATTGCGCTGCAACCCGATATGGCGTTCTATTTTACCGCGGTGGTGACATTGGTAACGGGGACGATGTTTTTAATGTGGTTGGGTGAGCAAATTACGGAAAAAGGTGTCGGTAACGGTATTTCGCTGATCATTTTTTCTGGTATTGTTTCTAGCATGCCGAATGCGATAGCTTCCGTTTTTCAACAAGTACGCGAAGGGCAAATGCAAGCATTGACCATGTTGTTGATTGCTATCATTGTTATCGCAGTGACGGGTTTCGTCGTGTTTATGGAACGAGGCCAACGTCGCATTAGGGTGAATTATGCGCAACGAACGCAAGGCCGAAAAGTCTATGCTGCGCAAACAAGTCATTTACCCTTGAAAATTAATATGGCTGGTGTGATTCCACCTATTTTTGCTTCAAGTATCATTTTATTGCCTGCCACGCTTGCGCAATTTTTTGGTCGAGGCAAAGGGATGGATTGGCTAGCGGATGTAGGGATGGCATTATCTCCTGGACAACCACTGTATTTAATTGTATATGCAGCAGCAATTTTGTTTTTTGCATTCTTTTATACAGCACTTGTTTTTAATCCAAAAGATACCGCTGATAATTTAAAAAAATCAGGCGCTTATATTCCTGGTATCCGTCCTGGCGATCAAACGTCACGTTATATTGATTTGGTAATGACCCGGTTAACATTAGTTGGTGCAATTTATTTGGTTTTGGTTTGTTTATTGCCACAAATACTAATGTATACATGGCATGTGCCCTTTTATTTTGGTGGAACCTCGTTGTTGATTATTGTCGTTGTTATTATGGACTTTGTGGCACAAATACAAGCACACTTAATGACCCAGCAGTATGACTCATTGATGAAAAAAACCAATTTTAAAGGTAGTAAACTACCTGGACTTTTATGATTATTATCGGAGTTAGTAATGAAAGTTAGAGCATCAGTAAAGCGTATTTGCCGAAACTGCAAAGTTATCAAACGCAATGGAACCATTCGTGTAATTTGCAAAGATGCGCGACATAAGCAAAGGCAAGGTTAGTTCTTGCTTGATTTTAATAAATGAAACAAGTATTATTCTGTCCTTTTCTGACAGAAAAAATAACGTTCGGAGAAATTAATGGCACGTATTGCAGGTGTTAACATAGCGGATCATAAACATGTAGTGATTGCGCTTACCTCTATTTACGGTATCGGCAGACCTACATCCATCAAGTTATGCAAGATGGTTGGTATCGAACCGTCAACAAAAGTATCGCAATTGACAGAAGCTCAACTTGAGTCATTCCGTAATGAAATTGCTAAGTTAACTGTCGAAGGTGATTTGCGCAGAGCTGTAACAATTAACATCAAGCGCTTAATGGATTTGGGTTGTTACCGTGGGTTGAGACATCGTCGTGGTTTACCTTTGCGCGGGCAGCGAACAAAGACAAATGCGCGAACGAGAAAGGGTCGTCGTAAAGGCACCACTAATTGATTTTTCAAGTAGGATATTAAGATGGCTATAAACAAGGCAAAACAACAAAAGGTCCGAAAAAAAATAAAGCGAGTTGTTTCGGACGGTATTGTGCATGTACACGCATCATTTAACAATACAATTGTAACGTTTACTGATCGTCAAGGAAACGCACTTTGTTGGGCAACTTCAGGCGGCTCTGGATTTAGAGGGTCACGCAAGAGCACACCATACGCAGCGCAAATTGCTACTGAACGTGCATCTGCAGTTGCTAAAGAATATGGTATGAAATCTGTTGCAGTATTTATCCATGGTCCTGGACCTGGTCGCGAATCAACGATTCGTGAATTGATATCGCAGGAATTCAAAATTGTAGAAATTACTGATGTAACTGGCATACCCCACAATGGTTGTAAGCCGCCTAAGAAACGTCGAGTATAAGATTCGGGAGTAATTAATGGCTAGATATCTTGGTCCTAAGTGCAAACTATCTCGTAGAGAAGGCACTGATCTATTGTTGAAAAGTGGTGTACGTGACCACAAATCTAAGTGTCGTTCTGAGAAATTGCCTGGACAGCATGGTGATAAGCGCCCTCGTTTGAGTGGTTATGGTATTCAATTGCGTGAAAAGCAAAAAATTCGTCGTTTGTACGGTGTATTGGAAAAGCAATTCAAAGGGTACTACTCCAAAGCAGCTAGGCAAAAAGGTTCTACAGGCGAAAATTTAATGGCTTTGCTAGAACGTCGTTTGGACAATGTTGTGTATCGTTTAGGTTTTGCAAGCACACGCGCTGAAGCTCGTCAGCTGGTTGCGCACAAAGCAATTCTTGTGAATGATAAAGTTGTGAATATTCCTTCATTTTTAGTTGAAGTCGGGGATGTAGTTTCCATTCGACAAAAAGCTAGAACACAAGGCAGAGTTCAAGCCGCTATCGCACTCACAGAGCAACGAACCTCTTGCGATTGGTTGACAGTAGAAACGTCGGCATTTAAAGGTACTTTATCTTCCCTGCCAACGTTAAGTGACTTATCTGCTGATTTTAACGTTAACTTGGTGGTAGAACTTTACTCTAAGTAAGTTTGGAGACATAGCCGAATGTATACTGATATTAATGAAATGCTGACGCCAAAAGTACTAAAAGTTCAATCCGATACTATATTCCACTCACGTATCGTATTAGAGCCGCTAGAGCCTGGTTTTGGATACACGCTCGGTAATGCTTTAAGACGAATTCTCATGTCTTCTATGCCGGGTTGTGCCATAACAGAAGCGACCATTGAAGGTGTTTTGCATGAATACAGCACCATTGAAGGTGTGCAAGAAGACGTCGTAAACATCTTATTAAACCTGAAAGAAGTGGCTATTCGTATGTCAGTTGGAACTGAAGCTACTCTAACAATTAGTAAGCAAGGTCCTTGCCAAGTAACCGCTGGTGACATTCAAGTAACCCATGGTGTTGAAGTTCTTAACCCTGAATTGTTGATTGCCAATCTGAATGAAAATGGCAAGCTCAATATGGTGTTAAAAGTTAAGAAGGGTATTGGTTACCATTCCAACGACAACAGTGTTCGTTTGCTTGATGATGAAGTGCAACGTAAAACGGTTGGTAATTTAAAAATTGACAATACTTTTTCACCCGTGAAAAAAGTTGCTTATTTTGTTGACAAAGCACGTGTAGAAAACCGCACTGATTTGGACAAATTAACCATTGAATTGCAAACCAACGGTACGATTGATCCAGAAGAAGCAATCCGCATTTCTGCGAGTATCTTGCAACGTCAATTGCATGCTTTTGTGGATATGAAATTTGAAGAGTCATGCTTGGACAATAATGTTCGCAATGATTTTGACCCGATTTTATTAAGACCGGTCGATGATTTAGAACTGACTGTTCGATCTGCAAACTGTTTAAAAGCTGAAAACATTTACTACATTGGTGATTTGGTTCAAAAATCAGAGAACGAATTGTTGAAAACACCCAATTTGGGCAAAAAGTCCCTTACTGAGATCAAAGATGTATTGGCATCGCGCTCATTATCTCTTGGGATGAAGCTTGAGAATTGGCCACCTGAGAATTTGGGTGAATAATATTTAGGAGTCTTAGTTATGCGTCACCGCAATACAGGCCGTAGTTTTGGCCGCACCAGCAGTCATAGAAAAGCTATGTTTTCTAACATGTGCTGCTCTTTGATTGAACATGAACTGATTAAAACAACTTTGCCAAAGGCAAAGGAATTAAGAAGGTACATCGAACCATTGATTACAGTCAGCAAATCCGATTCTGTAGCCAGTCGACGTCATGTATTTGACACATTGCGTTCTAAGAGTGCTGTAGGTAAATTATTTACAACACTTGGACCACGTTATACGGAACGTCCTGGTGGTTATGTTCGCGTGTTGAAATGCGGATTTAGACCAGGTGACAATGCGCCAATGGCTATTATAGAGTTGGTTGACCGTCCTGAAGTGGTTGAAGAAACTGAAGATAAATAATAAGCTCCAGATATAAATTCTCCTTAAAGCCAGCTGCTATTGCTGGCTTTGTTGTATGACACGGTACTAAACGGTTGATCGTATGATTCATGTCGTCAAACCATTTGCTTGGATCTGTTTATCGTTCTTCATAACGTTTCCATTAAGTTTGTTCGCCAAAACTGTGTTGTTGTCCAATAAGTTTGTTAAGTTATCGGAAGCCGTTCCCGATGTTTATGGCGTACAGCGTTATGCCACCGCCAACAATTTTCTCAACAGGCCTGTTGTGGGTTACCAGCATGGCGATATATATTGCACGTTGAAAGCTGCAAAAGCTTTAGCAAAGGTTAATAGCAACCTCAACAAGCTAGGTTACGGTTTGCTGGTGTACGACGCTTATCGGCCGCAACGTGCTGTTGATTCGTTCATTGCCTGGAGCCAAAGTGCAGGCGATCAGTTGGGCAAGTCTCATTATTACCCTTCGTTACCCAAACAAGATTTGTTCGATTTGGGTTATCTATTGAAAAAATCGGGACACAGCCGTGGCAGCACGATTGATTTGACTCTGATTCCGCTTACAAAATCACCCACAGCTATTCAATACACAACCCGCGTCTTAAGCAATGGTGAGCGTATTCCCTATTTGGACGACGGTTCAGTGGATATGGGCTCGAGTTTTGATTTATTTCACCCTGTCTCGCATTTTAATTCGCAGTTGATCACGCCCCAACAAGCCAGTATGCGTCAATTATTACGTGATAACATGTTAGCCGCTGGGTTTAACGGCATTGAAGAAGAATGGTGGCATTACACGTTGGCCAAGGAACCTTATCCTGATCGTTATTTTGATTTTATCACTTAGAATTGCATTGTGCTTGTCGGTATTATGCCAATATGCGGCTATAATAAACCGAGGCCTGTAGTCTCCTGGCAGCTTTAGGGCCTTATGTTTTTCCGAAGGAAAAATATAAGGCCTACTTGTCGCGTTGGCGAGTGAATTCTGGGGACTTGGATGTTCCAAAATTTATAACGAGCTAGAGACACTATCGGCTACAGAATTATAGGCTGCTAGAACAGAATCATCTAGTCTTGCAATTGGAACGCGGAACTGTAAATGAATTCCGTTTGGGAAAAATCGAAATGCACACCCTACAAGGGCATGAGCAATATTCATTGCTGCACAAGCAAAAATGATATTGCCAGCGGGTATTCCATAAATTTCCGTCTTATTCATTTCATTATATGGAGCAGCAAGCAGTAGCATGCTCATTCCAAGTTTTGTGGCCGGGTGATCGATTACAGCTCTTAATTGTTCAATGTTCATTTAATTTCTCACTATATTACAATCGAGTTTTTATTAACAATGAGAACTTATTATACATTATTTAAATATTAAGCGCAAAAACATGAGCGTATGGTCGTGTTTTCGAGTGCTAATAGTGTAGCGGATAGTAGAGATCGTTACCTATAAAAGCCATTAATCACTTTAAAAATTAACGGCTTTATGTTTGGGTAATTTTTTTATCATTATGTTTTATTTCTATTTTTTAAACGTTACACTTTACTTGATTGAAAATTAAAAGGGAATATCATCGTCCAATTCATCAAACGCATCCTGAGGTGCCATTTGTGGTGCCGCTTGCGATTTAGGGGTGGCGCGGGCACTGGGTGCTGATTGGGCACTGGGGTAGTCGTTGCTAGAACCTTTTGTGTCCAACATTTGAATGTCATTGGCGACGATTTCTGTGGTGTACCGATCTTGGCCTTGTTGATCTTGCCATTTACGTGTACGTAAACTGCCTTCCACATAAAGTTTTGAACCTTTACGCACATATTCACCGGCAATTTCACCCAAGCGATTAAAACAAACAACACGGTGCCATTCGGTGCGTTCTTGTTTGTCACCGGTTTGCTTGTCTTTCCAGGTTTCGCTGGTTGCGATGGATAGGGTGGTCACTGCATTGCCATTTGGCATGTATTTTACTTCTGGGTCAACGCCGACGTTACCGACGAGAATGACTTTATTGATTCCGCGAGCCATTATTTCTCCGTGACAATAGTTTAGATAAGACAGTATACCCAATATTTTGTTTATTTCGTAGTCTTAAAAAAGGGCATACTCCATTTCGGGTTTATCCTCAATGTTTTGGCGCTGAAATCGAGCTAAAACACCCGATTGGTGCCTCAAAAAAGAAGTGAACTACCCTGCGTGCGAATGGGTGGGTGATTAATTGCACCTCCATTTCGTTTTGCTCATGATAGAATACACTTCATTGTCGCCAATGATTAAATGATCCAATAACCGTGTGTCCACCAACTCGAATGCGGCGCATAAGCGTGTAGTTACCGCCAAATCTTGTGGGCTGGCTTCTGATACACCGGAGGGATGATTATGGGCTAAAATAAGAGCGGCGGCATTGTGTTTTAAAATCCGTTCAATGATTGGTCGAGAATGGATGTTGGCACTATCAATGGTGCCGTTGAACAGTTCTTCATAGGCGAGTACGCGGTGTTGGCTGTCCAAGAACAGCGCTGCAAATGTTTCATTTTTTTTATCGCGCAATTGGCGCTTCAAAAAAGCGTAAGTTTGTTTTGCGTCGGTCAATTGGGTTGTTTTTTGCAATGTGATAAAATCACTGCGCCGGCACATTTCACGCACGGCTTGTAATTGCATAAAGCGCACTGGACCTAAACCCGCCACTTGCCGAAAAGTGGGCAGATCGGCCGTTAACAAGGCGCGCATATCGCCAAAATGTTTGACAAGATCGAGCGCCAATTGCATGCAGGATTTACGTGCTTGGCCTGAGCTAATAAAAACGGCCAATAATTCTGTGTCGGACAATGCTTGAGGGCCTTGCGTTAATAATTTTTCGCGCACGCGTAACGTACGGGTTGGATGTTGATCGGTCATTTTTATTCCTTTATGACGACGTTTGTGGTTTGATCGTTTTTATTTTCTTTAAAAAAGAGTGGTTATGCAAGATTTTGTTAATAAAAAAATAGTATTGGGTATATGCGGGGGCATTGCTGCTTATAAATCAGCGTATTTGGTACGGGAATTAACAAAATTGGGGGCGACAGTGCGTGTGGTGATGACTGCTTCCGCTCAACAATTTATGACGGCCATGACATTGCAAGCCCTCAGCGGTGAAACAGTGCGGTGCGAGCGTTTTGATGTCCAGGCCGAACGTGCTATGGGCCATATTGAATTAGCGCGCTGGGCTGACATTTTATTGATAGCCCCCGCCACAGCGAATTGTTTGGCGAAGATGGCCAATGGCATTGCCGATGATTTATTGTCAACCTTGTATTTGGTCACGGAAACGCCAGTTATTGTATGTCCCGCGATGAACCGCAGCATGTGGGCGCATTCTGCAACAAGAGCGAATTGCCAACGCTTAAAGGAGCGAGGGGTGCTTTTGGTCGGCCCCGATAGTGGGTCTCAAGCGTGTGGAGAAGAAGGGCTGGGACGAATGAGCGAGGTGGACGACATTGTGAGTGCTTTGCGCCTCTACACGGTGAAAAATGTACTGGCCGGCAAACACGTTCTGATTACAGCAGGGCCAACCCAAGAAGCCATTGACCCCGTGCGTTACATCAGCAATCGCAGCTCAGGAAAAATGGGTTATGCATTGGCCCGCGCGGCTTTGATGGCGGGTGCTCAAGTCACTTTAATCAGTGGCCCCAGCGCGCTTACGCCTCCTCCTGGAGTGCATTTTTATGCTGTGCAAACGGCGCATCAAATGTCGAATGCTGTGATGGAACACCTGCAACCCAACAGTATTTTCATAGGCGCTGCAGCCGTGGCGGATTACGGCATCAGCAACAGCGCTCCTGAAAAAATTAAAAAGCAACATAAAAGCGCACTCACACTGCATTTGGAACCCAATCCAGATATTTTACAAAACGTTGCCATGTCAGGTACTGCTGCATTGGTGGTGGGTTTTGCTGCAGAAACCAACGATCTCCAGCAATATGCTGTGGAAAAATTGCATAAAAAGCAACTGGACATGATCATTGCTAATCACGTCGGAGAACGGCGTGGTTTTGATCAAGATGACAATCAAGTGACGATAATAACGAAACATGAACAAATTGAGTTGAAGTTAACCCATAAAACCAGGTTAGCTGGTCAAATTATTGCAATCCTTGCCGCAAGCCTGCAAAATATCGAGCAAAAATCTGTATAAGGAACACTATGTCACACGCAGTACAACTAAAAATTTTAGATCAACGCATTGGTGATTCAATTCCGCTCCCAGCTTACGCTACGCCGGGCTCTGCAGGTTTGGATCTTCGCGTGTGCATCGATGCACCCTTGCAAATTGCTCCTTTTGAGACCGTTTTGTTACCCACTGGGTTGTCCATTTATATAGCTGACCCCAACTTAGCCGCTGTGATTTTGCCGCGCTCAGGATTAGGGCATAAACATGGCATTGTTTTGGGAAATTTAGTGGGTTTAATTGATTCCGATTACCAAGGGGAATTAAAAATATCTTGTTGGAATCGCAATCAAGAGCATTTTACGGTTAACCCTGGTGATCGCATTGCGCAATTGGTTTTTTTACCGATTGTTCAAGCATCGTTTACAGTGGTTGATGCGTTTGATGAAACAAGCCGAGGCGAGAGTGGTTTTGGTAGTTCAGGGAGAAATTAAATGAGTAATGGAGCAATTTATTACCAACAACGCACGGTGGAGCGAGGTGTTTTTCGTGCTTATGATATTCGTGGCGTGATTGGCGAACAATTGGATGAGCATGCTTTTTACAGCATTGCTAAAGCCATTAGTTGCCGTCTCCAAGCTTTGCAGCGCTCCGATATTGTCTTGGCGCGAGATGGACGTTTGACCAGTGTGCGTTTAGCAAATGCTTTAAAAGAAGGATTGCTGAGCAGTGGCATCAACGTTGTTGATTTAGGTGCAGTTGCAACGCCTGTGATGTATTTTGCGACCAATGTGCATGGCATCGACAGTGGGTTGATGGTGACTGGTAGCCATAATCCGGCGGATTATAATGGTATTAAAATGATTCTTGCAGGGACCACTTTGGCAGAAGCCGAAATTAGTGTGTTATATGATTTGGTGTTGGCTGGGGAATTTGTGCAAGGTGAGGGACAGTACCATACCTTCGATATTATGCCGGATTACATGCAGCGGATTGTCAGTGACATTCATCTCCAACGGCCGTTAAAAGTGGTTGTAGATTGCGGCAATGGAATTGCCGGCCCTATTATTCCTCAGGTCTTACAGCAATTAGGCTGTGATGTGATTCCTTTGTATTGTGATGTGGATGGCCGTTTTCCTAACCACCATCCTGATCCTACCGTGGAAGAAAACTTAGTGGATCTCAAAGCCATGGTTGCATCGCATCACGCTGATATTGGTTTGGCGTTTGATGGTGATGCTGATCGTTTGGGTGTGATCACCAATCAAGGGGAATTGATTTGGCCTGATCGGTTGATGATGCTTTTTGCACAGGACGTGTTGCGGCGTAATTCAGGTGCCACCATTGCATATGACGTGAAATGTTCAAACCATTTAACGTCCGTCATTACGGAAGCCGGGGGTGTTGCTAAGATGTGCCCCACGGGCCATTCCATTGTAAAAAGTGTCATGAAAAAGGAAAAGGCAATGCTTGCCGGTGAAATGAGCGGGCATATCTTTTTTAAAGACAGGTGGTACGGGTTTGATGATGCCCTCTACAGTGCTTGCCGTTTGCTGGAGATTTTAAGTGCTTCATCGCAAACGGTTAGCGAACAATTTGCTGCAATCCCAAATAGCATCAACACCCCGGAAATTAAAATTCCAATCCTGGATGAGAAAAAATTTGCATTTATGCAGCAATTTAAAAAACAAGCGCATTTTCCAAATGCCCAAATCATTGACATTGATGGTTTGCGTGTTGAGTTTGAGCATGGTTGGGGGTTGATCCGAGCATCGAACACTACCCCTTGTTTAGTGGCGAGATTTGAGGCTATTGATGAGGATAATTTGAGTAAAATTCAAGCGTTATTTAAATCCCAGTTGCAAGCAATCGATGGCAAGTTGTTCATTCCATTTTAAGATAGATTGACTCTGATAAGAAACGTAGGCCGGGCAAAGCATTGCGTGCCCGGCATGGTCGTGGCACCGCCTGGTGTGCACGCTGTGCTTTGCACACCCTACATTTCTATGTCAATCATTGAACGTTAGGGTTTGCCATCTTTTGAGCAATATACAGCATGATGTCTAAATTTTTGCCGTCTTGTTGACGCGCCGGGACTTTTTCTGTTTAAAAAACAAGCGCATTTTCCAAATGCCCAAATCATTGACATTGATGGTTTGCGTGTTGAGTTTGAGCATGGTTGGGGGTTGATCCGAGCATCGAACACTACCCCTTGTTTAGTGGCGAGATTTGAGGCTATTGATGAGGATAATTTGAGTAAAATTCAAGCGTTATTTAAATCCCAGTTGCAAGCAATCGATGGCAAGTTGTTCATTCCATTTTAAGATAGATTGACTCTGATAAGAAACGTAGGCCGGGCAAAGCATTGCGTGCCCGGCATGGTCGTGGCACCGCCTGGTGTGCACGCTGTGCTTTGCACACCCTACATTTCTATGTCAATCATTGAACGTTAGGGTTTGCCATCTTTTGAGCAATATACAGCATGATGTCTAAATTTTTGCCGTCTTGTTGACGCGCCGGGACTTTTTCTGTTAGCAGCACTTCAAAACGGTGTTTTGTGCACAATGCATGCACATAAGCGGGTTGATGGCAAAATCGCATGCTGGTTTGCAGTTGCCACGGGTGGTTGTCGCTTATTTCACTGCTTAGCACCAAAAACCCTGCTGGCGCTATACGGGCTTGGACTGCGGCGAAAAAAGGTTCCAGATCACCGATATAAGGGACAACATCTGCCGCCACGGCCAGATCATAAACCCGGTTGTCTTGGCTCAACCATTCGATCAATTCACCCTCGATCAGCTCATCATAAATTCCTTTTTCTTTGGCAAGTGCTAACATTTGAGGAGCGATGTCGATACCCACTAAACAAGCACTCATTTCCCGCAACACCTCACCGGTTAAGCCCGTGCCACACCCTAAATCAATGGTTTGACGGTCGGCCAGGCAGTGCAGTTGGTGCAATGCTTTCGCAATTTGTTGCGGTAAATTGTATTTTAACGTTTCTTTCATGTGTTGTTCATAATACAGCGCATAATTGTTAAATAAATTGCACGCATATTCCGGGCACGTTGGTGATGCTATCGCCTCGCGGGTCAAGGCATTAAGCATATGCGCTGTAGGTCCATCATTGGGATGGGTCACTAGCGCGCGTTTTAACAATGCAATCGCATCTTCACGTTGATCCAACCTTATCTTAATGGCCGCTAAATTGGTGAGAGCAGGAAAATAGTCTTCATGCAAGGTTAAAAGGGTGTTGAAATGGACAATGGCTTCTTGCAAATGGCCCAATGCCATTTGAGCAACCCCCATGTTGTATAAATATTCGATGTTGTAGGGATCTTTTTTGAGCAATACATCGTAGTGCATCAAGGCATTTTCAAAGCGATTGTGGTGCATAAATGTAGCGGCCAAATTATTTCGCGCTTCAAGGTGGTGTTCATCCAAGGCAATGGCGCGTGTAAAGTAATCAATGGCAGGTTGTGGTTGCTCATGCCGGAGGGCGATAACCCCTAAATTGGCTAAAGATTCCACGTGTTCGGGGTGGATCGCAATGATTTGTTGAAAAGCTTGCTCAGCGTCTTCCAGCAAATTGGCATTAAGCGCTAATGTCCCGGTATAAAATTTAGCGTCGAGATGATCCGGGTTTAAAGCCAAGACATTTTTGAATTGTTTTTTTGCGGCGTCTAATTCATTATTTTTTAGAAACAATAACCCTAAATTATAATGGGCCGCACTAAAATCAGGGGCCGTTTGCAAGGCGGCATGGTAATGTTTGAGGGCTTGTTGAAAGTTGTTTTGCGCGGCATAAACCGTCGCTAAGTTATTGTGGGCTTGCACAAAAAAGGGATCGATTGCGAGGGCTTGTTGGTAGTGGTCAATGGCCTCATCCATCTCGCCCAGGTGCTTATGGGCATGGGCGATATTGATGTGGAGGTTTGCATCTCTGGGATCGCATGCTAAAGCCTGTTTGAAATAAGCATTGGCTTGTTGCATCTCCCCCAGTTGCGCGTACGCTATTCCGAGTAAACGCAAAATTTCGAGGTTAGATGGCAACAACTTCAGCAGCTTTTCATAGCATGCTATCGCCTGCGTGAGTTGATTTTTTTGATGGCAATGCTGCGCTTCTGATAGCAATTGTTCAACTGTTTGAGTCATGGTGTCCATTCAAGCAATGTGTGTGTCGTCGTAACTTCATTCATTCTTGTTAAAAAAAGTCTGCAATTGTTGCAAGGCTTTGGCGCGATGGCTGATGGTGTTTTTTATTTCGGACGGCAGTTGAGCAAAGGTGCATCCAAATTCCTCAAGAAAAAAAATAGGATCGTAACCAAACCCGTGTGTTCCTTGGCAGGTTCTACTGATTGTGCCAAAACATTGACCAGTGGCCAGGATAGGTGTTGGATCATTGGCATGTTGCACAATGGCTATGGCGCAATAGAAATAAGCCTGGCGTCGTTCGTCCGGTACAGCATGAAGTTTTTCTAACAGCAAAGCAATGTTTTTTTCAGCGGTTGCATTTGCTCCCGAAAAACGAGCCGAATAAATACCAGGTTGGCCATCCAATGCTTCTACAACCAAACCGGAGTCATCGGCCAAAGCGGGCTTGCCTCCCACTCGACTGGCATGGCGTGCTTTGAGGAGTGCGTTTTCAATAAAGCTCAAGCCAGTTTCTTCAGCATCAGTGATGGCTAATTGGTGTTGCGGTATGCAATGAATGGGTTTTAACAAATGTTGTAATTCAACCAATTTGCCGGCATTGCTGGTCGCTAATATCAATTCATTCATGGTGGCTTACCCTTCAAGGGTCATAGAGTCCCGCTTGCGCGGGAATTGGCTAAGCATTCAATTCTGTCTCAAGCGTTATCGTGGCATTGAACAATTTAGACACAGGACAGCCCACTTTGGCATTGTGCGCTGCTTTGTCAAACAGTGTTTTATCAGCATTGGCGATTTTAGCCGTAACATGCAAAAGAATGTTTGAAATGGCAAAGCCATCGCTCACTTTTTCCATCGTGACCGTAGCCGTTGTTTGCAGTTGTGCCCCAGTAACACCTTCTTTTTCAAGCTGTGCGGAAAGGGCCATGGTAAAACAACCCGCATGTGCTGCAGCGATCAACTCTTCTGGATTAGTGCCTTGGCCTTTTTCAAACCGTGTTGAAAAGGAATATTGGGTTTTGGATAAAACACCACTTTCAGTGGATATTGTCCCTTGACCATCTTTTAAGCCATTTTTCCATTCGGCTGAGGCACTGCGTTTTATACTTGGATTCATGAAACGTTCCTTTGTGTTTGATTGGGTTTTAATAGGTGTATTCCTATTGTTTAACAATAATATGTTCGCTACTGTATTACAATATCTGCCTTGTTGAGAGGAGTGCATGGACATTAATTTAACCTTGCTGGTGGAATTTCCTATTTTTATTGGCTTGGTCCTCTTTGCAATGAAGGTCATTTGGCCGCCATTGATGCAAGTGGT
>CAZGKX010000055.1:14451-18878 GCA_964525945.1 uncultured Legionellaceae bacterium | reverse complement strand
ATTTTTTAAATCCGTTTCAATGGCCGCCATGACCATGGGTACGGTGCGTCGTATGATTGCCGCCGCTACCCCCACTAAACGAGGGGCCTATCCCGCCATGCCCATGTCCATTTTGCCCAATGCCGCTATTAAAAAACGGACCATGGGAATGATGTGTAGCTGTATGGATTGGGTGTCCATGATGCCCATGCATATGTCCATGCATATGCCCATGCCCATGATGCCCATGCCCATGGTGCCCATTCATGGGGTTGCTCATTGGCACTATAATCGGTGTTGGCGCGAAGAATCCGCTTGGCCTTAGTGGAGCGACTACACGTGGTCGAAACAGATTGGGCAACCAAGGGAGTATAAAAATGGCGGCAAGGATCACCATCAACAGTATCAAGGGCCAAAAAGTGGGTGCTGCAAACAGGGCGGCGGCGCCAAGACCGGTTGCTGCTGCTTTTGCCGTGGTGGCAATAACAATCCCTGCTGTGATCAAAGCTGCGGCAGCGACGCCGCAGAGGCAACTTAAAATAAAAGGATAATTCGTTTTGTGCTTCTTGGGATGTAATGTTGCCATGTTCACTCCTATTACTGAATTCGGTGTTGTAAATAATCTAATAGAGCTTGTAAATCTTTCGCGTTGTCTCCGAACGTAGCTAAAGCGAGTTGGGCGTGTTGGAAATGTTGCGTGATCAGCGTCAATAATTCTGATTTTGAATACAATGTTGCGAATGTAATTTTTTGATTGGCGGCATCCGAGGCACGGCCTTTGCCCAAGACTTCTTCGGCACCATATTGATCCAAATAATCATCTTGCATTTGAAAAACCAATCCTAAATGGTTCGCAAATAAACGCAATGCCTGAGCAGCAGCAAGGGATGGGGTCCCTGCGGCTAACACCATGTTCACACAAGCCATGATTAATTTACCGGTTTTAAGTCGGTGAATTTCGGACAACTGTTGTTCGCTGATCGATGGGTTTGTTAATTCCGACAGATCCAAACTTTGGCCGCTCACCATCCCCTGAGGTCCACAGGCTTGCACCAATTCATGAGTCACGGCAATGATTTGATGGGCACTGAGTGTTTTAGGCAAATGGCTTAATAAAATATCAACAGCCAATGCTTGCATGCCGTCCCCCACCAAAATGGCGGTTGCCTCATCAAAAGCGCGATGGCAGCTTGGTTTACCACGGCGATAATCATCATCATCCATGGCCGGTAAGTCATCGTGTATCAATGAGTAACAATGGGTGAGTTCAATGGCAATAGCGATGATGTCCATGCTGCGCTCATCAAGGCCAATCAGATTACCGCATAAATAAACTAAAACGGGACGCAAACGTTTACCCCCTGGAAAAAGGGCGTAAAGCATGGCCTTTTTAATGCGTGCAGCTGGGATTTCTGCGTTATCAAGCAACTCATGCAGCAATTGCTCGTGACGTGTCCTAAAGTTGTCGATGGTTGGGTTATTCATCCGTTTTACCGTCAAGGGGTGGAGTGGTCGCAGAAAGTAATTCAATTTTTTGTTCTGCTTGGTTTAATGCATCTTGGCATTGCCTGGCAAGTGTTATGCCTTTTTCAAATTGTTGGAGCGAGTTTTCGAGGGATAGCTCGCCTTTTTCAAGCTGCATGACTATGGCTTCTAATTCAGCTATGGAATGTTCAAAATGAATGGGTTTCGTCATCAGCCTACTCCTGGGCAGTCTATCTCGCGCGAGTATAGCTTGTCTTGGGCGCGTTTTTCAATCGTTCTAAAGTAAATATCACCGTTTGTGTTGGGTAAAAAAAAATTTTCGCCCCGTTTTTAAGCGAAGCTCGCGGTGATTAAGTGTGGTATTTAAGCCAAATAGGCAATACTTTAGTCAGATAAGTCATGAATTTCCATAAGCCCACCTGTGTTTCTGTGCTGCCGAATGGATCTTGTTTTTTTTCAGGGTATGCAATGCCTAACCCAAATAATCCTGGTCCGATGATGCCAACGTGAGGGTTGTAATGCAAGTGTTCGTAATCCCCCATGGCTATGGTGTTACGCTGTTGGAAACCAACGGCGTAGATAACATGATCACAGGTTGATAAATAATGCGCTATATTCATGTCGTTGCTGGCATGGCGTTCCAGGTTAGATGGCCAGACACCGTCAATGTGTTGCCGCGCCCATTCCGCGGTGTCGCCTTTTAAACCCGTATTATCAAATAAAATCCAATCGCCCATATCCACTGCATAACGGCAAGGGGAACGGTAAAAATTAATGACTTTTTTTACGCCCAAATCCACCAAATGTTTAATGATCATGATTGCAGAATGGGAGGATCCAAAAACGGCGTAAGTTTTATCTTGGGATACGTAATTGGTTAGACGCGTTTTATCGATGGCCAATTCAAAAGGAATAACATTCATTTCTGGGTATAGTAAATTAGAGGATGTGGCGCCGGTGGCCAAAATAATATTTTTGGCTTGATGGCCTTCATCCGCATCATGGCTTTGCAATGACCAAATGCGATTGTTGAGGACGATATGGTTGATGCAAGTGCGTTCAATGTGCACTGTATCAAGCAAATGATGGGTGACCCATTGCAGCGGTTCGGCCATATATTTCAAGGTGCATGTTTTATCTTGAGGGAGATGATTCAATTCAAAATCAGGCGCTTTATCATAGTTAAACGATGTTGCTGCTTGTAAAAAATCAACAAAAAGTTGCGCTTTGGTGTTGCTGGAAACATTATGCCAATAACGCCCAAAGTCACCCACATTAAAATGGGGATCAAGCCACAATATGGCTTGGGGAGGGATACCATTGTCCAATAATTTTCCTATCGCCGCGATCCCGGCGGGGCCTGCTCCAACCACCGCCCATTGAAATAGTTTTTTATTCATGACTGGATTCGCTATCATACGTTGTAAACAACAAAGTTTATGCCGCTTGGGATCGTTAAACAAGGTTTCTTCATGAAAATTAAAACACGTTTTGTTTGTGGCCAATGTGCGGCGTCTTTCGCGCAATGGTCGGGTCAATGCACGCAATGCGGTGCTTGGAATGCCATCACTGAAGAAGGGGTGGTTGCTGCCAGTCGAAGTGCGCGCTCAGGGTATGCGAATCAACGCTCTGTGGTGACCTTTGCTGATGACGTTGTGATTGATCACGAAATCCGTATGGATTGTGGCCTTTCAGAACTCAATCGTGTTTTAGGCGGTGGGTTGGTGGATGGCTCTGTGGTGCTGATTGGAGGGGATCCTGGCATTGGCAAATCCACTTTGTTGATTCAAACCGTGGCGAACTTAGCGGCCAATCAGAAGATATTGTACGTCACCGGTGAGGAATCTTTGCAACAAGTGGCCATGCGTGCAAAACGGATGCAATTGCCTTTGCAAGGTTTGTCTTTGTTGGCTGAAACACAAGTGGAAGCAATTATTGAACATGCGCGTAAAGAAAAACCCCGGGTGATGGTGATTGATTCGGTGCAAACCATGTTCACCGAGGCTATCAGTTCAGCCCCAGGTGGGGTTAGCCAAGTTCGCGAGTCGGCAGCACAACTTGTGCGGTTTGCAAAAATGAGCCAGACCGCGGTTTTTTTAGTGGGGCATGTCACGAAAGAAGGGGCGATTGCTGGCCCTCGAGTGTTGGAGCATATGGTGGATTGTGTGCTTTACTTTGAAGGCCAAAATGACAGCCGTTTTCGTATTATACGGGCCATTAAAAATCGTTTTGGTGCGGTCAATGAATTGGGTGTGTTTGCCATGACGGATCGAGGTTTAAAAGAAGTCACGAATCCGTCGGCCATTTTTTTATCACGCCAACCCGAGCCTTCGCCGGGCAGTGCGGTGATGGTGACGTGGGAAGGTTCGCGTCCGATGTTGGTGGAAATACAAGCGTTGGTGGATGAAGCGCATGGCCAGCAAGCGCGGCGTATAACGGCGGGCTTGGAACACAATCGCTTAGCTATTTTATTAGCTGTTTTGCATCGGCATGGCGGGGTTGCGACGTTTGATCAAGATGTGTTTATCAATGTGGTGGGTGGCGTGAAAGTGACAGAAACAGGCAGTGATCTGGCGTTGTTAGCGGCGGTGGTTTCCAGTTTACGCAATCGGGTGTTTGACAGTGAAACCATCATCTTTGGCGAGATCGGCTTGGCTGGAGAAATACGACCGGTGCAAAGCGGGCAAGAGCGGTTGAAGGAAGCAGCAAAACATGGTTTTAAGCGTGCGATCATTCCTTATGCAAATGCTCCTAAACAAGATATGGACATGGAGATCCATGCGGTGAAACGGTTGCAGGATGTATTGGATAAGTTCTGATCAAGATCTTACCTGAACGATTTAGAACGCAGGCCCTGGTTTCTCAGGGTCCTGTCACTGCGGTATCCCATCGTGCTCGCAAGCTGCGCGCGATGGGAGCCCTCCTGCGTGCCACCCTTCGTTTTAAATCGCAGGGGATGAACA
>CAZGKX010000055.1:0-14441 GCA_964525945.1 uncultured Legionellaceae bacterium | reverse complement strand
TTAATTTGACTACATCTTTGGCTAAATATGAAATGATTAAATCCGCTCCGGCGCGTTTGATGGCAATTAAACTTTCCAACATAGCCTGTTCTTCATTGATTAAGCCTTGCGCTGCTGCTGCTTTTAACATGGCATATTCGCCGCTGACTTGGTAGGCGCAGAGCGGGACTTCGGGAAATTGTTGTTTGATGCGGCAAATCACATCCAAATAATTCATGGCCGGTTTTACCATCAACATGTCAGCCCCTTCTTCGAGATCCAGCATGGCTTCTCGGATCGCTTCTTGGGCATTGGCAGGGTCCATTTGATAGGTTTTTCTGTCACCAAATTGAGGCGCGCCTTGGGCTGCTTCTCGAAAGGGGCCATAAAAACTCGAACTGTATTTTACAGCGTAACTTAATATGGCAACGTCATGATGCCCGGCGTCATCCAGTGCAGTACGTATCGCTCGTACCATACCATCGGTCATGCCACTGGGCGCAATCCAATCAGCGCCCGCATCGGCATAACTTACTGCTTGTTGGCTTAATAAAGCCAACGTTGCATCGTTGTCAATCCTTTCATGTTTTAACACCCCACAATGGCCATGATCGGTGTACTCGCAGAAACAGACATCGGCAATGATCACGAGATCAGACTGAAGGCTACGGATTTTACGGATGGCTTGTTGAATAATCCCCGTTGCCGATAATGACGTGCTGCCCGTCGAGTCTTTTTGAGCCGGAATTCCAAACAATAAAACGGCCGGGATTCCCAAGGAGGAGAGTTCACTGATTTCATGGGGTAAACAATCCAATGTAAGTTGAAATTGGCCAGGCATGGATGTAATTTCGCGTTTTTTCGCCAATGTTTCGCTGATGAAAAGAGGGGCTATGAATTGCTCTGTGTGCAAGTGAGTTTCTCTGAGCATGGAACGGACGGTGGAGGTGCGTCGAAGACGCTTTAAACGCAGCGGTAAATCATAAGCCATTTTGTTTTCCTCGAGCAAAGCAGGAAGTATATCAACATTTTATGTGTTCTCAGCAAGACCAGGGAAATTTTATTATTATTTTTTTGAGCTATATTTATATAGAATTTCGATAATTAATTATGCACCACTCAACAAGGACAAGCTGATATGAAAATATTTGACGGAATGAAACAACCAAATGTACGCTCTTTGGCAATGGCGGGGGCATTTTTTCTGACGACTGCAATCGGAATGTCAGGAGCGAGTTATGCAGCAGATGATTGCTATAATGTATGTTATGAAGGAGCAACTTGCACGCCGAGCGGTAAATCGTGTATGTATGTGGTTAGTAATAAGATAAATTGCAAGACCTATTGTAGCATGCTTTCTTCTTCGGATGAAAAAAAAGCTGCAAATCCAGAGCAAGTGAAGCCAACGAAGAAAGCTCCCTCGGGCCGAAATGGTGGACTTAATGATCGGCTTGAATAAATGACAAAATCGCCGAGTCTCATAGGTCTACATGGATGAGATTCGGCGTGTTTGTATGAAAAATTGCATTACTTAGGGTTGGGCTGTGTACAACAAATCAATGCCATTGCCAGAGTCGCTGGTTGTCACTTGCAGGCTAAAGAATTTATTCAACAAATATTTAAGTGTAAGCACATTGTTGTCTTTTTCGAACAAGCCCATGTTGTAGCTTAAATAGAGGCGTTTGGACAACGATTTCCCCACCACAAACGCGGTGTTTTCACTGGTTTGATTGGTTTTTTGATTGAACTGTGAGCTGCTTTGCACATTAAAATCAAACCCTAAACTGTCTTTAAGCTGGGACAGCAATTGCATGCCTTTGGTGCCTGTGTCCAGGTTCATGGCCGATATGGCCGTTAAAAGCAATTGCCCACCCGATTTACTGGCTTGATTGGCCGGTTTACCCAGCAACAGCATCGATAAAATATCGGCTTGTGACAAGGTGGCTGGAATGGAAAACAGTTTTATTTTAGGTGCGCTTAAGTGACCTGTCACTTCAATGCCGACCGTTAAATGATTTCCAAAATCAATGGTTTGCAAATTGGATGCATTAAAATCAAACAGCTGATCGGAACCCGTAAAGCTCAAGGAATTGTTGCTGAAACTACGGGTTGCGCGCAATTGAATATCGGGATTGGTGATGGGCCCCCCTGTAAATAACAACTGCCCTTGGTGAATCGACAAGTCTTGGCCATAGGCTTGGTATTTGCCCTCACGAACGGTCAATTGCCCGACAGCACTCATGGGGTTATGGGGTGTTTGTTTGATTTGGATGGCGCCATCTAAAAAGCCATGCAAACCCTGAACATCGATGGCCACGTCTTGACCCATTTGAATTTGCACATCGGTGGTGAGGTTGGTGTCCATGGGTGGTGCTTTTTTCTCATGGCTAACAAAAACGGCATCATCCGTTAAATTGACGGTATTGCTAAACGACAGTGGTTTTAATTGGGCATGGGGAACAAGGATCGTGCCTGACAGAACATAGGCGTTGGGTTGAAAGGCTAGGGTTAAGCGAGGCGAGACATGAACGGTGTATTCCGCGGTTTTGATCGCTGGGAAATTATCGCCTTGCAAGGCCAGCGTGCCGGTGAAGGATGGGTAAAACGCTCCTTGCCCTTGCAACGTCAATGCTTGGGCTGCTGGGGTGCTGAATTTTCCCTGAGCTTGCCATTCTTGGTTGTGGGTGGTTAATGCGGCCTGAATATCATTCAGAATAAGGCCCATGCTGGGAATGGCAACGCCTGCGTGATCCAGGGTAATTTTACCTTGCCAATCTGGTTGTCCGATCGTCCCGCTGGTTTTTAAATTGGCGACCAATTGGCCATGTGGATGATCCATGATGGGGGTGAGGGCTTGTAAAAAATCGAGTGAATTGACACGTAAATTCAATTCGCCGGCAATGGCTTGGGTGGATGTTGGTGTTTCTGAGAGGTTTATGTTGGGTAAACGGAGATTGAAATCAAGGGTTTTTTCGCGATCCAAGGTGAATGCGCCAGTTGCGGACAACGCTTGAGGTGTAAGTTGCAAAGACATACGCCCACCTTGAAAAGCAATAGCCGGCAAAGCGCTGTCTTTAGGAAGTTGGTACACACCTGGGCTGATGGTGAGGGTCAACATACCTTGTTGTTTGTTCGTTAACGTGCCTTTGGCCACAAAGGTGGTCTGTAGGCCTGCCAAGCTTGCGTGAAAAAGAGCCGGTTTGGGGATATAAGCATTCACTTGAAATTGATCCGGTAGATGGCCGGAAACAGCGATATTGTTTTCACCCCAAATGAATGTCGCGGACAGCTGATTGTTTTTAGGCGGTAGAAAAAAACCGTTGATTTTAATGGGAAAAAGGCCTGTGAATTGACCCTGCCAGCGGTAGGCTGTGTTATCACCGGTTAGGTTGAATTCGCCACGCACAGCTTGTTTGCTGGCGTGCAAGGGCGTCAAATTCAATGCGGCAAAAACTGGGTAGGGGCGTAGTAATTGGCCATGGGCAGTGAGGCCCATCTGTATTTGTTGGTAATCAAGGGAAAATTGCTGGATTTTCCAGTGGGTTTGGTCAACAAAACCCTGCAGTTTGATGTTCTCGATTGCCAGTGCATCCATTTTGAAACGTTTGATGGTGACCGTATTGAGCTTTAATGCAATGGGCCACTTAAACGTTGTATTCACAGGTTTTGATGGCTCGACTGAGGCTGCTTTTTTATGAGCAGCGATGGCCACAGTGTCCAGCCTCAATTGGTGAATGATGATCTGGGGTTGACGCCACGATTGGATTTGCCAAGACAGGGCCCCGTGCGACAATTTGATGTTCAAATCAGAGCTGGCATAATCGGCATGATCAAAACTGATCTGGCGGTTGAGGGTACCTTGAGCATTTTGAACGTGCAATGTACCCGGCAAAAATACATTGGCGAGTTTAATCACGGTGAGAAGGCCAGGTGTCGTTGTTATTAAAAACACCAAAAAGCCCAATAAGGCAAGCACCAAAATCAACAAACGTCGTGTGAAGTAAATCATATTAAAGATCCGGCCCCATGTTGACGACTAATTTTGGACTGTGCTCTTTATCGCGTCGCCACTGGTTATTTATGGCTTGCGCTACTGCTATTTTGATAGGCCCTACGGGTGAAACCCACATTGCACCAACCCCAGCATCGTATTTGGTGTTTTTGGTGAAAGGATCATACACATTTCCCGCATCAAAAAAACCTAAAAAATAGAGTTTAGACCACGTTTCTTTTTGAACCTCGACACCGCCATAACTTAGATTTTTGCCAGGTCCAATGGAATTGTAACTGTAGCCTTTCAAATTATCTGCTCCCCCTAACAATTGCGCCAAAGAAAGCGGTAAGTTATTGATCTGCTTTATTTGCGTGAAGCCTTGGATGCCATGGAAATAAAAACGGGTGCGGACGGCATCCACAGTCAGCGCGGCTCTGGCATCCAGGGAAACTTGCGCTAAATTGACTTGGGAAAGCACCGCTTTACTGGCGGCTAATCCGGCCAGCGTTACATTGTAGCCTGTGGGTGAAAACAATTGGTTGGTGATGTTGTTCCAAGAAAACACCGCTTTTGGAAAGACCAATGTCTCTGTGTTGCTGGGAAATCCCGAGTAATTATAATGCTCATTCAGCGCGTTTAACGATAATGTCCGTTGATAATGGGTGAGGGCGTGTTGTTGAGCCACGCCAAATAAAACTGCATTGCTGCGTCCGGCATTATAACTTAAATTGGTTAAACCACCGGTGATGCTGTAATTGTCTTCAATGGGGTTGGTGCCGGGAATGATATATTGCCCTTGCACGGTGTTTTCTTCAAATGAACCTTGTGCGATCGCGTTGAATTTATGGCCGGCTCGATTAACAGGAATGACGCTGACGCCCAAGCGGCCACGTGGTCCGGTGTCTGTTCCATAACCAACGCCCACCGAGTAATTGACGCTATTAACGGGTTGAAAATTGACATCCAGTGGCACGTTGCGCTGACCGTCTAAGACCGGTTTGACATTGACGGCTTTAAAATAACCGCTGCCCGCCAAGTTACTGTTCAATTTTAAAACTTGATCGGTGGAGTAGCTTTGGCCATATTTAAAAGGCGCAAAACGTGCTAACAATTCTGGTGAAATCGTGGTGGGCTCAAAGCGAATTTGTCCAAAATAATATTGCGGACCGGTGTTTAACACCAAGGTAATAGCTGCGGTGTAGGGGACTTGATCAATAAGCAATAGGGCTTTTTCAAATCGCGCACGCAAGTAACCTTGATGCTCTGCGGCGTTGAACAAATTGTTCTTGGCTTGCTCGTATTGTTCGCTGAGGAGAGGTTGACCGACTCGCAAAGGTAGATCACGCAATGTTTGTTGTATTTCGGGGTTTTGTGCGCCGTCACCGATGACCGTCACGTGCAATGCGGTGATCAGCAAGGGTGGGCCTGGGTTGATGGTTATGGTGAGTTCGCCAGCGTTGGGGTGCACAATTGCAATGTGTGATTTAAAATAGCCGTAAGGATACAAGGCTTTGGCCACTTGTGTGCGCAATTCATCTTCGGGTTGAGAGGCAATGGGTTTATCTTTGTACAACTCCCCGAGGCGATTTTGCACATTCAACAACACCGGGCCTTTTACCCCAACAATGCTGACATGGTTTAATTTAGCCGCGTGAAGCCAGCAAGGTATGCAAATGATAAGTAAAAGCCATCGTTTTAAGTGCCATTGGCGATGCCCATTTTTCGGTTGGTCGTTCATAGCGCTGAATAAAGGGGGATGCCATGGTTTGCAAAAAAGGGATTTTAACCCAAGACGAGAGGAGATGTTAGTTTTTTGTATCTAACATCTGTCGCTCTTTATTTTTTCTCCACGTTGTTGTCGATCGTTGTTAACTGAATTGAGGCACGTGGGCTTGCTCGGCCAATGTGGGGTGATGATCGCTATTTTGATCATCGTTTTCGTGGGTGTCTTGAAGAGGGGACTTCGATGGGGACGCAGGATGTGTTTGTGTTTTATTAAACAATGTGCCTGGGGTTGTGGTTAGGCAACTTGTTGGAGTGGTCGAAAAGTGAGCGGTGCGCGATGCATCGGTGGGTTCGTTTGTATCAGAGTCACCCACTAAAGAAACAGAGATACCATTTCTCGCCAAGCACAGTAACACTTTTTTCGCATAGTGTGTTGTTTGTATATCATTCTCGTGAAGCAATCGATCGAACACATGCGTGTAAGGAGCGATAAGATTGATCAAATCATCTCCCTCAATAGCTATTAAATTTGCCAATGTTATTACCGCATATCGCTTTATTTTTATATCGGTATCACTGAGCAATGGCAGGAATGCTGAAACGTTTTGAGCCGCTGCAAGAGTGGAATGACTATCAGGATGACAGGATAAATTTTTTAATGCGAGTGTAGCATACAATTTTGTTTCTATATCGGTATTATTGAGCAATGGTATGAGTGCTTGAATGCTTTCGGCGGCTAGAATAGCTGGGTGATAACGATCATCTACAGTTAATCTTAACAATACCAGTGCAGCTGTCGTTTGCATGTCTCTATCGGTATCGTTGAGGAATGGAATAACTGCTTGAATATCATCTGTTGTTAATATCGCCGTATGAGCATGAATTCCTACAACGAAGTTTGCGAATGCTTTAAGGACCGCTATTGTCATTGTCTCGTTAGGCCGGCTGAGGATTAGACTGAGTGTTTGCATATATTGAACTATCGGAATGTCTGGATAAGCACTTTCATTTCCAGAAAAATAGAGTAGCGCTATCGCTGCATTGTCTCTTGTTTCTGGATCTGAATCGTTGAGTAGAGGAAGGAGTGTTTGAATACTTTGATTTATTTGAAGGGTAGAATAAATTTTGGCATTGGCCAAATTTGCTAATGCTTTTGCAGCCATTCTTTTTACGTCCAACCGTGGGTTTTGGAGCAATACAAGGACTGTGGGAAGTCCCTGCGCTTCTTGAATAGCGAGGTGATTGTCCTTATTTTTAGCTAAATTCGACAATGCATATAGAGCTATAGGTTGTATTGATGCGTCTAAATCGTTGCACAAAAGCAGCAGTGTTTGAAAACCTTGCGTGTCTAAAATGATTGGAGGATCATTGTGATTTCTAGTCAAATTTAAAAATATGATTGCGGCTGCCCATCTGGTTATTGTATTGGAATCGCTGAACAATTGCAGGAGTGCTGGAATACCGTCTGATGCTATAATGGTCAAACACCCGAAACTTTCGCAGGACAACATGGCTAAGGTGTTCGCGACATTTTGCTTGGTGGTCCTATCTGAGGTGTTGAGCAATGAAATAAACGCCTGGATACTGTTGGCTTCACGAAGAAGAGGAAGAGCTTCACGTTTATGATATTTAGTGTAAGTAAAGAGTGCTTCGCTGACATAACCTGTGATATGAGCATCTTGAGCACTGAGCAAACGCAGGCAAGCACGAAGCCCGTCGGCTTGGTGGATAGCATCATGGTTCATCTGGTTTTGCATGATGTCTTTTAATTTGCCTGCGGCCAATCGCTGGATGATGCTGCTGTTGCTGGTTAACAATGCAATCAAGTCGTGAATGGCTGCCACAAACTGTGGTGTGTTGGTGGGTGGCTGGCCCAGGCTGGAAGAGCCATATTGTGTTATTTGAAGGGCTGTTTTTACAAATTGTCTTTTTTCCTGATCATCTACTGCATGTCTTGCCGCAGGTGATGGTGTTAACGAGGTGGCTTCTTGAGCTGTGTTGCTGGTCGATGAGGTTGGTTGTGCTGTCTGTTTTTTATCCATATCTTCTGCTGGATTTTTTGCCGCAGGTGATGGTTCCAAAGTTACATCATCTGGATGGGCGTTGCTTACAGATGACGTGGGTTGTGCCGTGATAGGATGAAGGATCGATTCTTTAAATTGTTTAAAATCTAACCCTGTAAGGCGTTGACAATGCTGGTACCGGTATTTTTGTTCGGCGGCTTTGTTATTTGGGTTTTGTAAAAGCCAATCGCGAATGATGTTGACCCATTCAGCCCTGGAGCTGTTCTTTTCTTTTACAGGTTTAGGCAGGGATGCGGTAGCTAAGGTCGATGCCGTATGTTGTGTGAACGGTTGCAGCACCTTATGAAGCTTCGGCGATGGATTTTGAACAATCGTTAAGCATGATTGCGCGCGCAGGGCGCCAGAAATGACGTCATTGAACACGGATGTATAGCGTCGGTCACCTTCCTCTTTTTTGGCCGTATTTTGTGGCCTTGCAGAAGTGCTTTTCTCCGAGGCATCTGCAGCCGTGCTTGATTTTAGCTGTTTATTGGCTGCATAAAAAGCTTTGTGTTCAAACGGTTTGTACAGCAAGACGCGCTCATATTCTTTTCCTTTTGCTTCTTGAAATGTCAGGACAGTCGGTTCTTCATCCGGTTCTCCGGGCGCACCGGGTCGGCTATAGGCTTTTTTTGCTTCGTCAACCAAGTGTTCATGGGTGATGATGATGTGTTTGGTGGAGTTGAAATTAAACAAATCATGTACATGAGCAACGTCTTCAGCCCCTTCTTTTAGCCAAAGGGTGGCTGGCAATGCGTTATTGTCTTCGGGAGTTGTTGCAGAGCCCGAACTGGCTGGTGTTAACGCCGCGTCTTCGTGATTATCTGTTTTTCCATGCGTGATAGCGTATTTTAATGCAACGACTTTGTCTGCCCACGCGACAATAGCGGGTGCAGAACGATGATTGCCTTCTAACCGCACATGACGTGTTTCATGACCACCATTTTCCTTGATCAACTGTAAAATTCGTTCCCGCTCCGAGGAGTACATGTCGGATATTTGGTGGCTGTCAAAATTAAACAAAATCGCATAATGTTCAGCGCTTTGTTTGGCATGTTCATCTATGGTTTTGATTTGTTGCCATGTCAAATCTTGTGACTCATCCACCAGCACGAGCACACTATCCATCTTTTTTTCAAAAGACGAGGGCGGAGGGCTGTAAAACGCTGGGTGCAATTGTTGGGTTTCTTCCAAATGATTTTGCCAAGCAAAATAGGCTGCACTAAGTGTTTGTTTGGCACCTTCCTCACGGAACAACACATCCCGGTCCGCAATAGACTCCAACTCATGTTCTTCAAATAACTTGCCCGCAAACAACTTAAACGTTTGTTTGAGCAGGTTCAAATCGTCTTCTTTTAAACGGAATGCAGTGGGAGCTTGTGTGTTTTTATTGGTTTTTATTTGTTCGGCACGTGCTTGCCGGTTTAAATAGATGCTGTACCAAATCTCAAACGCACTGTCGTCAACCAATTTCAGATGGGCGGGTGCTAGAGTCTGAATATAATCCTCATAGGTGATGAATTGGACATTCTTGTTATCCCGATGTGGATTATTGATGTCTTGCCATTTTTCTGCTAAATCCTTGGTGAGAAGGCGCGATGGTGTGATGCAGCGAATTTCGCGCGTCGGATCCGCTGCCAAAGCCTCTTGCATGGTCGCCATCAACACCACACTTTTACCCGCACCTCCAGCCCCGCTGATAACCTGAGAGGTATAGCTTGATTTTGCGTCAAAAACTGCACTTTGTTGAGCTTCGGTCAGTGCAATCACTTTTTGACTGTAATACATTTCTTTGGGTACGGATGCTGCCGAAGGAGCTGTTGCCTCTGCTTCTGTGGACAAACGCTTTTGTGCGGCTGTTATTTCTGCGCGGTATTTTGCATTGTACTCGGAGGCTGCGTGGGGTTGGCTCGTGTAGAGATAGGTTTTATAGTCGTGGCGCATGAAACCATGCACCACTGCACAACGCTGTTTCTCAATGATTTCTGTGGATAAAATCAAACGATTTTTTTTATTCACCCGCAACGAGTAGAGGTTATCGAAACCAACCAGTTTTTTTAAATGCGCACTGCGGTAGTCGTTGTTGGTAAATTGCAGTAGCGTCTGCTGTACTCCTGCCGTTTCCTTTTCAGTCAAGGCATTGCCATTCGAATCGTTAAAAACGTGCTGTTCATTTAAGATGTAACTGTCCCAAAATTTAATGGGGTGTTCTGGAGTTAGAGGGGCGGTTGCCGTTGCGGTAAATAATTCATCGAGGGGCATAGGGCGCTCATTGCTTAAAAAACAAGCAATTATAGCATATTTTTATCAAAACAACAGCCGTACACGTACAATTGTAGCGTAATGAGCGATTATTTGGGGTGGTTATTTATCCGCTGTTAATAAATCCTTTAATTGATAGATTAAATTCAGAGCGTCCCGAGCCGATAAATGATCCACATCAACTTGATCCAATGTGTCTAAAATGGCAGACGGTTTAGGCAGCGGAGTATTTTCTATATTTAATGGTGGCAAGGGTTGTAGGGTTGATAAATGTTGATTGGCCAGGGTTAACACTTGTTGCGGTAAACCAGCGAGCGCTGCCACTTCAAGGCCATAGCTACGGCTTGCAGGACCTTCTTCCACATGGTACAAAAAAATTATTTTGTTTTGAATCAGTTGGGCGCTTAAATGAACATTGCGCATGTTCAAATGTGCCTGCGGCAAGGTGGTTAATTCAAAATAATGCGTGGAAAACAATGACATGGCTTGCACCGTATTGGCAAGGTATAAGCAGCAAGCATGGGCTAAGGCCATGCCATCGTACGTGCTGGTTCCACGCCCAATTTCATCGATTAACACTAAACTTTGTGGGGTTGCCTGTCTTAAAATGTGAGCCATTTCGGTCATTTCAACCATGAAGGTGGAGCGACCCGAGGCTAAATCATCACTTGCACCAATTCGCGTAAAAATCCTATCGACAAGCCCAATACGGGCGTGGGTTGCTGGTACATAACTGCCGATATGAGCCAGCAAAACAATCAATGCATTTTGACGCATGTACGTTGATTTCCCCCCCATATTTGGCCCCGTGACCAACAACATATTTTGGCTGGGGTTGAGGTTTAGATCATTGGCAATGAATTGATCGGCAACGATGCTTTCAATGACTGCATGCCGTCCTTGTTGAATGTCGATGCCTGTTTGTGCGGTTAATTCAGGGCAATGCCAATGTAAGGTTTCAGCACGCTCTGCTAAATTGCACAACACATCAAGTTCTGCCAGGGCATGTGCTAGGTGAGTTAATGGCTGGATGGATTGGTTGATCTCAACCAATAAATTTTCATACAGCCATTTTTCACGGGCCAACGCTTTGGCTTGAGCGGACAACACGCGCTCTTCGAAGGCTTTTAATTCTGGGGTGATGTAACGCTCGACATTTTTTAAGGTTTGTTTGCGTTGATAATTCAATGGTGCTTTGTCGGCTTGATTGGCGGACAATTCAATGTAATAGCCTTGGACACGGTTAAAGCCGAATTTTAACGTCGATAAGCCGGTGCGTTGTTTTTCAGCGTGTTCCATGTTGACCAATTTATCCGTGGCATGCTCGCTGAGCTCGCGCAGTTCATCCAATTCCTCGTCAAATCCTGCAGCAATGACCCCGCCATCACGAATGAGAACGGGAGGGTTTTCAACCACAGCTTGCATCAGCAACGCATGCAATTCCTTTTGAGGTTTAAGGTGATTTTTTAACGATTGAATCAACGACGAAGTGTTGTCTATCACCGCTGCTGTTATCTCGGGCAGCAAGCCCAACGTGTGGCGCAGCTGCAACAAATCCCGTGGTCGTGCAGATTTCAACGCAATTCGGGATAAAATACGTTCAACATCGCAGATTTGTTTGAGTTGCGGTGTTAATGCATCATTTTGCTTTTTTTCAAGCAATTGTTGAATCGCTTGCTGCCTCAAAATCAGTTTTGAATGTTGTCGCAGTGGTCGGCCCAGCCATCGTTTGAGCAAGCGACTTCCCATGGCGGAGGCAGTGTGATCGATGCTGTGCAACAAACTATGTTCGCGGCCGCCTTGATTGTTTTGAAAAAGCTCCAAATGGCGTTGGGTGGCTGCATCCAGTTGTAAAAAATCATCGGCTTGTTCTAACGTAATGTGGGTTAAATGAGGCAAGGCTTGTCGCTGCGTAATGGCCAAATAAGAGAGTAGACAACCTGCAGCAACAAAGGCCATGGCATACTCTTTTTCACCAAATGCTGTAAGATCATGGGTATTAAATTGTTTCGCCATTAAGACCTTTGCCTGGCTTAAATCAAATTCCCAGCTGGGTCGTGTTTTAATGAGAAATGACGTGGGAAGGGGCAAACCGAATTGCTCTGGAACGAGCAATTCGGCGGGTTGCAACCGCGTGATTTCTGCAAGCAATTGTGCTTCATCGGGGACTTGGAGCAAATGAAAACGTCCACCGCTTAAGTCCACCCACGCTAAACCAAATGTTTTGGGATGGGGGTATACGGCCAACAATAAATTATCACTGCGCGCCTCCAACAACGCTTCATCCGTTACCGTACCGGGCGTGATAATTCGAGTCACTTGGCGCTCGACGGGGCCTTTGCTTGTGGCCGGATCGCCAATTTGCTCGCAAATAGCAACCGATTGTCCCTTTTTAATCAAGCGAGCCAAATAATTTTCAACGGCATGGTATGGGACGCCTGCCATTGGGATGGGGGTGCCGGCCGATTGACCGCGGTGGGTTAAAGTAAGATCCAATAATTTCGCGGCGTCTTTTGCATCTTCAAAAAATAATTCATAAAAATCACCCATGCGGTACAGCAATAACATGTCGGGGTGTTCGGATTTAATCCGCAAATATTGTTGCATCATGGGCGTGTGGGTGGGAAGCATAACAACAAAGGCAAGTAAATTTAGTCGATATTAACAAATTTGAGCGAAACAAGGAAAATTTTCTACAACAACCACAAACGGCATTGTGCTTCGATGGTTTTTTCAAAAGAACTCTGTTGTTTATAAATATGCCTTAAAAGACTGGCGTCGTTTTTCATGGCACGTATGTCCTCCGCCAAGGACAACAGGCAATTGCTGCAATCCAATTGCTTTGCATAAGGCATGATTTTTTTTATGCTCTGCAAAATATCTTGAGCGAGTTGTATTTTTTGGGAGGGAGTTTGAATGGTTGCTTGCAGTCCGAGCCGAACGGCTTGGATACGGTTAAATTTATACAAATAATATTCGTCTTCGTTCACGCTCAAAGGGCGTTCATGCAACAAGTAGGCGGCTAATGCCTGAATGTATGCCGTCAACTGGATCACTTTTGAAAGGGTGAGTGGCGTGTCCAACACCCGTATTTCCACGGTTCCAAATTCAGGCTTCGGTCGAATGTCCCAATAAACGTCTTTCATCGTTTCAATGATGCCCCATGCTTTCATTTTATTGAAATAATCAGAAAATTGCGACCAGGTGGTTAAATAAGGAATGGCATCACCACATGCGGAATACATTTTATCCATGCCGGCACGTGCCGAACACAATGCGGTATCGTGGCGATATACAAAAGGAGATGAGGCACTCATGGCAATAAGATGAGGAACGTAATGACTTAAGGCATGGGTGAGGTAAAGCGCGTCTTCACCATTACTACACCCAACGTGCACATGTTGACCAAATGTAACGTGTTCTACCAAATAGCCATATTCCCGTTGGATGTCTTCATAACGTGGAATTGGAAACACGGTTTGGTTATCCCAGGTTGCAAAGTGATGGAGCCCTCCACCGCAAATAAGTGTATCCATACTTTTAGAGCATTCTTCCAGCTGTTTGCGAATGACCAATAGTTCTTTCAATAAATCAGCGACCGTTTCATGAGGGATGCTATTGATTTCCAACATGGATTGGAGAAACTCAGGTTTGATATTTTTTTCTATGGGGTTGTTTTGCAAGTGTTGGAGTAATTTTGGTGAGCGTGAGCATAAATCGTAAGTTGTGTTATCGATGAGTTGTAGCTCGAGCTCTACGCCAATTAGCAATGCTTTGGATTTTTTAAAAGGAGTATTGCCCATAATTTTTCGGCTGCGGAAAATTTACATACGTTAAGTATAATTAATATTTATGAAAGTATTGAGAAATCATGGTTTTCGTTCTATAAATTAACGAAGGCTTGTGGCGAAGCATTTGAAATTCATCAACAGGACAACCCATTATGACCACTTTTTTGATCGCTGTTACCGTTATTTTAGTGTTGATACTCTTTTGGGGTATTGGCATCTACAACACATTGATTGGAATGATCGAAGCCATCAATAACAATAAGCGCCAAATTGATATTCAATTGGATCGACGGTTTAAAGTGTTTGAGTCGCTCATCGATACTGTAAAAAAATACATGGATTATGAGCAAACCACGTTAAAGGATGTTGTGGCATTGCGCAACCAAGCTGAAACGGCACGAGCCGCGGGTGATGAACCCGGTCGTATTGCGGCTGAAAATGGTATATCGCAAATTGCTTCGGGTTTGAATGTGGTTTTTGAGCAGTACCCTGATTTAAAAGCAAATCAAAACGTCTTGCAACTGCAAGAAGAAATCGTCAATACAGAAAATAAATTAGCGTATGCGAAACAAGCATATAACGATAGTATTGAACGTTATTATGCCAAGAAAAAATCGTTTTTCGAAG
>CAZGKX010000054.1:13343-18941 GCA_964525945.1 uncultured Legionellaceae bacterium | reverse complement strand
TTTCTTAATCAACTTTGCCCCGAAGGCGTGCTGCGTATTCTACTCATTCCTCACTTCATGTCAAACACTTTCTTCACTTTTTTTAAAATTTCCAGGTTGTTGATATGATTATTAATCAACTTGAACGGCATCATTCCGTTTGGTACCAGGATAAGCCAAACGGAATGGGCTGGCTATTGTTTATCTATATCTATATCCGCTTTAAGGGCAAGTTTGGCTATACGTTGTTTTCCAACTTGGACAATGAACGGTTCATTCAATTGTAATGTTCTATCCATGTCCTCTACTTTCACTCCGTCAATCTTTACCGCTCCTTGTTTGAGCAAACGCATGGATTCAGACGTGCTTTGTGTTAACCCTGCTTGCTTTAGAATTTGCGCGATAGAGAGTCCATTGCCATGGATGGTTTGGGTTTCTAAATTATCCGGGATGACCTTTTTTTGAAAACGCTCAATAAAACCTTGATGCATCGCTTCTGCTTGCTGTTTGTCGTGAAAACGAGCCACGATCTCTTTGGCAAAATTGATTTTTACATCCCGCGGGTTTAAACCATCAGCAACCGCTTTTTTAATGTTGGCAATTTCAGGACCTGTCTGGAAGCTTAATAAATCAATGTAACGCCACATCAATTCATCTGAAATGGACATCAGCTTCCCAAACATTGCTTCGGCCGGTTCATTGATACCTATGTAGTTGTTCAATGATTTAGACATTTTTTTCACACCATCCAAGCCTTCGATCAGAGGTGTCATCATGATCACTTGCGGCTCATGGCCATAATGCTTTTGCAGCTCGCGCCCCATCAATAGGTTAAATTTTTGATCAGTGCCGCCGCATTCTACATCGGCTTTTAATTCCACCGAATCAAAACCTTGGATTAAAGGGTAGAGAAACTCATGGATGGCTATCGGTTGATTGGAGGCATAACGTTTTTGAAAATCATCGCGCTCTAACATACGTGCTACGGTATGCGTGGACGCTAACCGGATGAGTTCAGCCGAACTCATCGCCCCGAGCCATCGAGAGTTAAAATCTATAATGGTGTTAACAGGATCTAAAATTTTAAATGCCTGTTGTTGATAGGTGTGAGCATTTTCAATGATCTCTGAGCGTTCCAAGGGCTTTCGAGTGGCATTTTTGCCGGTGGGATCACCAATCATGGCCGTGAAATCCCCGATGAGAAAAATAACTTCATGCCCATACTGTTGGAATTGCCTTAGTTTATTTAATAATACAGTGTGACCGAGATGGATATCAGGGGCCGTGGGATCAAAACCTGCTTTAATTTTAAGAGGTCGCCCTAACTCAAGCTTTTTCAATAATTCCTGTTCAGGCAAGACCTCTTCACAGCCACGTAACAGTTCACTAAACACTGCATTGTTCGAATTCATAACCATAAAACCTTTTTAAATGATTGACCTAATTACTTACAGCGGGTATCTTAGCCCGGATAAATTGTTCCGGCTATAGTGGATTAACTTTTAATTGACTCACATGAATATAGATTGGGCTTAGACCCAACAAATTGAGCCATACGAATCCTACGCTGGGCTACGGTTCAACGTACAAGTCATTACCCAGTCAATTTGAATCAAAACATTGTGGTACAATAATGTCTAATGTATGGCATTTGTATGGTATACTTCGCGCACCTTGAGGTGCAAGTCACGTCAACAAACATTCGCCAGGATAAGCAGTAAAGGCTAAACATGGATCAACGACTCATCATCCCAGCAAAAAAATCAGCTAAACCTTCGAAGCCATTAGCTCTGATTGCTTTATGTGTCGTTATTGTTGTTCTTTCTTATATAGCCATAAAAACCTTCACCCATTCACGTAAATCCAATTACACCCACCAATCCATTGCTTTACCTGATTTAAAACTCGACGAGTTGGAGGACGACGCATCCACAGAACAGGATCATGAATGGACCATTATCAAGGCCAGAAGTGGTGACACGTTGGGGAGTTTGTTTCGCCAGCTCGGACTTAGCCAGCAAATTCTACAAACGCTTTTGCGCAATAATCCATACGCCAAAACACTTGCCAACATTAAACCCAATCAAAAAATACAAGTTCAAATTAAAAATCAACAATTGGAAAAATTAATTTTTCCATTATCAGCCACGCAATTTTTAATGATCACCCGTGATAACAACCATTACACCAGCAAAGTAAAATCCCGGGCCATGGACAGCCATAATCAGTTTGTCACGGCAACGGTACGTGGTTCTTTGTATGGCACAGCGAAACGTCAAAACATTCCTTACAAGTTGATTCAACAAATGAATGAAATTTTCAATTGGGAAATTAACTTTGCCAAAGACGTTCGCAGTGGCGATCAATTTAGCATTATTTACAAAGCGTTCTATATTGATGATAGCCTGGTGAGCACCGGCGATATTTTAGCGGTTTCTTACACAAACCAAGGCAAAGTACACCAAGCCATACGCCATGTGAGTGCCAATGGCGATTATGATTATTACACCCCACAAGGCACCAGCCTTAAAAAAGCATTTTCCAGATACCCCATTAAATTCAGCCATATCAGTTCCACATTTAGCTTATCGCGCAAACACCCTATTTTACACTACAATCGCCCTCATAAAGGCATTGATTTAGCAGCACCGATCGGCACCCCTATACGCGCCACGGGTGATGGACAAATTTTAGCGATTGGCAATCACAGCGGTTATGGCAATATGATTAAATTGTCTCACAATAAAACCTTCACTTCCGTGTATGGTCATTTGCTGAAATTTCAAAAAGGTTTATCCAGAGGTGATTATGTCAAACGCGGCCAAGTGATTGGCTATGTAGGACAATCTGGTCTGGCAACAGGCCCCCATTGCCATTATGAATTCCATGTCAATCAACACCCCAAAAACCCAACCACCGTTGAATTGCCCAAATCACTGCCCATCTCTTCCCGCGAAAGTGTTTCGTTTAAAACCAACGCCAATAAGTTATTAGCTCAACTCAAATTGTTTGAAGACGGTCACCTTATTGCTAGTCGTTAACTCGGTTTTTATTGTTACCCTAAACTCCTGCTCACTTTGATCATATAATTGACAAAAAGACCTTTTGATGCCAATATGCCCTTTTAATTTTTACGAGCGCCACTATGCATTCCCCATTGTATTCCGTTCTTGATTCTTTACATGGAGAGCTTCGCGTTGCAAATAATCAGTATGCTTTAACACCAAAGCACCATGCAGCCAAAAAAATGCCCTTTATTATGCTCCAAACGGGGTCGCTGCATTGGCTAAACCCAGCATGTTGGCCGCAATATTAAGCACCATTGCTCCCATGGCCGGATCATCAACGGGGATTTCTGGAAACAATCGACGTGTAACAGGTCCCAACACACGGGCAACGCCATGAAGATAGTCGTGCCGCAGTACTCTTTTCTACCGTTAACAATGCCCTCGCGACCAGCGTAACATAGGTTGCTAGGATTATTAATGCGCGTCTAGGTGCATTTGCCATGCCCCATCGACAGTAACAACAGCAACCACTGAAATTGCCGATTTAGAATAAAGTACGGATAAATTGCACAAAAAAAACATGATCTATACTTAAAGCATAATGATGACTCTTATTGGGGTAATGTATGCCTAAGTATAACAAAGCATTCGATTTGGTCAGTAAATTTAGAAGTGCCTATCAAAGGAAAGACTTTGGAGGTGGGCAAGTGGCTGCAGCTGATGCTTTATTGAGGAAGATAGAAGGAAAAGATGAGTCAACAATTTATCTTGTCAATAAAGGCTATAATCCGACTTATTTCAATCAAGGCTATAGTACAACTTCTTTGGATTTCGATGAAGACAATGCTAGTACAATTTCTTTCGATGAAGAGGATGGTAGTGCAACTTACAATAGAAATTTTGAACCACAGGACGGAAAACCTTCCTTTATCGAAAAGCTCGATAAACATATGGACACCTCATTGTTATCCGATGAACAACTTTTCGCCTATCACGCAGCCTATCTCTACATAGAAAAAAACAGCACAGCATACGATCCTAAAGCAAGCCCCATGGAGCAAGTAATCGTATCCATTCAAGAAGATCTAGAAGCGCAAGCACTGGCAGATATTCAAAAAGCTCTTGCAGGAGAGCGTTTTGCAGAAGTCACAACAAAGAAAACTATTGATTACAATAAGTGGCAATATGAAAAAGATTACAATGAAGTGGACAAGAACGAGGATAATTTTGAAACAACTGCTAGAGAAAAAACAATAGAAAGGCGAGCAGTCGATCATATACTCCGAGCACTGCAGTATGGGGATCTCGGCGACAAAAAGTCGCGCATCTATGCCTTGCAAGCCCTTGCCGCTTACACCAAAGATCCATCAGCAGATAATGCTGAACGCTTGAACACCGCACTGGTAAGTGTGTCAAATACAACGAGCTACACCCAAAAATATGGCAAGGGTCTCGCCATATCCGTAGTGGGCAGTGGCTGTATTTTATCGGGAATGGCCATGGCTCCCATCTGCCCGCCGCTTGCCGTAGCTATGATCACGCTCGGCGCACTGCTGTCCGCAGCAGGCATGGCCTATAATGCCTGGCAATATTACGCAAGTAGCCGAATGCTTTCAAGTGGAAAGACGCTGAACAGTGATGCTGATCTACAAGAGCAGTGTGAAAATACATTTAGCGCTATCTGCAATTCTGTGTCCAAATGGTCCCGAGAAGCGGGTTCTTATGCCTATGCACATGCTGCACAAGGAATGACGGCAGTGGGAAGTACCATTACAAGCAATGTGAAAGCTGCTAGCAGTTTTATTTCGAACGCGGTGAAAGGCGGTAAAGAAGATGAAGACTTTGACCTGGGTACGTCCGATAGCTTCTCCAACGTCAAATAATAATTTTTGATCAAAAATGAAAAGCTAGGTGATACCCGGAGTTTTTGGAAAACCCATGCAAGCGTTAGGGCACTCATCCGAAATGCTCTGTTCTATTTGCATCAACTGCCTTAAAGTTAACTTTAGGCAGTTGATGGATACCCTTAAAACAAGTAGCGGCAAATACAAACTGACGCAATGATTCCTGCCAAGTCAGCCAATAAACCCGCGGGGATGGCATGGCGGGTGCGTCGAATATTGACAGCACCAAAATAAACCGCAATCACATAAAACGTTGTTTCAGTGCTCCCCATCATGGTAGCTGCTGTTTTTGCAATCAATGAATTGCCACCATGCTCATGGATAAGTTCGGCCATGACACCGGTTGCTGCACTGCCTGAAAATGGCCTGATCAAAGCCAACGGCAAGAGTTCTTCTGGCATGCCAATCGCTTTCATGAACGGTGCCAAGACAATATGAAGCAAATCAAAAAAACCCGATGCCCTTAGCATTCCAATCGCCACCAACATGGCAACCAGATAAGGGATTAAATTGACACTCATTCCAAAACCTTCTTTAGCGCCATTGATAAAAGCATCAAACACATTGACTTTTTTTATGGCAGCATACAACGGTATACCGACAATAAAAGATAAAAACAGCCAGTTCGATAATTGATTTGCAAAATTACTCATAAGTTGTCCATATCTTTTATTCGGTACATAGGAAGTTTTGCCAATTGTTTAACC
>CAZGKX010000054.1:2483-13333 GCA_964525945.1 uncultured Legionellaceae bacterium | reverse complement strand
GTTTAACCGCTACAATTGCAACAAACGTTGAAATGCTGGTGGCAATGAGCGAACTGAAAATAATACTGCTGGGGTTGATGCTGCCATTGGCGGCAAGGTAGGCAATGGCTGTCGCAGGAATGATTTGCACACTGGAGGTGTTGATGGCTAAAAAAGTACACATGGCATTGCTGGCCGTATGCACATGGGTGTTCAAGCGTTGCAATTCCTTCATCGCTTGCAAACCAAACGGGGTCGCTGCATTGGCTAAACCCAGCATGTTGGCCGCAATATTAAGCACCATTGCTCCCATGGCCGGATCATCAACGGGTATTTCTGGAAACAATCGACGTGTAACGGGTCGCAGCACCCGGGCAACACCATCCATCAAACCGGATTCTGTAGCGATTCCCATGATGCCCAACCACAGCGACATAATAGCCGCCAAACCGAGGGCCAATTCAAACCCCAATTTAGCCGAATCGGTGACTGCTTTGACAACCAGATCAAGGCGCCCTTGAATCACCCCTACCACAACCGAGGTAAAAATCATTGCCAGCCATATGACATTTAACATTCTTGTTCCTTAGGTCATCACAAGGTATCATCTACCTTTTAAATCTTAGAATAACGTAATGTACCCTTTAAATTGCCTTAAAAAAACTGTTTCCTTGGTCTTTTTTACTGCCGTTTCGATGAAGGTCGGGGCCTTTGGCATACAGAATGAACAGCAACAAACGGATCAAAATATTACAGAGTTTTATCAACTGTTGAGCAAACAATCGCAAGATATGCCAACCCGCATTGAATTCGTCAGCGCTCAATTATTAGGAAAACCATATCTTTTAGGAGCCTTAGGCGAAGGTGAACGAGGGACATTTGATCAAGCACCCTTGTATCGAACCGATGCTTTTGACTGTGAAACGTACGTGGATACCGTATTGGCAATTGCATTGGCCCAAGACCCCCTCACGTTTAAACAATGTATCCAACAAATTCGTTATCGCGAAGGCAAGGTGTCTTTTATCAATCGCAATCATTTTACCTGCCTCGATTGGAATCAGAACAACCAACAGCAAGGTTTTTTAAAAGACATAACCACCGCCTTTCATGATGGCAAAAACCAGCCGGTCTCTTTGTTTGCACAAGCCGTGATCAATAAACCGGCATGGTATCAACGTTTTTCCATTGATCATATTCGTATTAATCCTCCTTCCGTGCTGGAACAAGAAAAACGGTTGGAAGCATTGAAACAAAAAAGCAAAACATTGCCCGTTGTCACGTCAACCATTCCTTATATTCCTTTGGCTGCGTTATTTGATGCCGCTGGAAACGCCAATCACACCTTATTTAACCAAATCCCGAATGCGGCCATTGTTGAAATCATTCGCCCCAATTGGAATTTAGAAAAAGAAATAGGAACCCATTTAAATGTCTCGCATTTAGGTTTTGCCGTTTGGAAAAATGGTGCCCTCTTTTTTAGAGAAACATCCTCCAAAGAAGGCGTTGTTGTGGACTATCCGTTCATTGATTATTTAAGAGAAACCCGGAACAGCCCGACGATTAAAGGCATTAACATTCAAATCGTGGTACCCCAACAACCATTGGCTGCTCAGTGTAAATTGACCTGATTTGTAGGTTGGGCCTTGGCCTAAAAAATAGGTATGGCTTAATTGTTGGGCCAAGGCCCAACCTACACAATCACAATCTTAAATCATGTAATAAGCCCCAATTGCTACGGTTTTTTCATACGGTAAATCATAAAACTCAATGTTGAGGTTGCTCGCATAATTTCTCACTAAAAATGCAAATATTTTCTCTTGCCACAGAAAAAACATGGTTTTTTTCTGCCGCGAAGCAATGACATTGGACAAACCCAGAAAATAAGTGGTGTTTTTCACGTCGATCTTAAACGGCAACACATTTTCATCCTCTGCAGCGGTTAACGCTTTGGGGATAGAAATAACGTCCATAAAACCATAATGCAAGGTCAGTTTATAAATCGTCTCGTTGAGACAAACCAAATGAAAACGCTGATGCGCCGGTACGTAAGGGATATTGGCGACGGCATAATTTATGATCAAAACATGCTCTGGCATAATGCAATTTCGTTTTAAAAACTGTAAAAAGCTACCACCACTTTTGTCATAAATATCCGTGATAAATATCGCCGTTTTCGGGACGTGCTCTATGGATTTGTATTCCAAAAGTTGTTTGCATAATTTGGCGAACTCATCCCGTTTCATGTAATAAGTTTTGTGCAAATAAATTCTGCCTTTGTTCCAGGTGTGCATAAGAAAAGCACTTACAATCGCAAAAACGATAGGAACCCATCCTCCCGTCATTAATTTTTGTAAATTTGCGCCTAGAAATGTCACATCAACAACACACAACAGTACAAATAAACTTGCTGCACCAAAGATGTTCCACTGCCATTTTTTTATCACCAAATAAAAGATCAGAATACTCGTCAATAGCATAACTAAATTCACAGCAACCCCATAAGCATGGGTTAACGTGTCTGTGCTTTTAAAAGCAAGAATTAAAAACAACGTTCCGACCGCCAGAACGAAATTCATTTGCGGGATATAAATTTGTCCTTTTTTAAAGCTTGATGTTTGTACAATGGATAAGTGGGGGTAGAAACCCAAAAGCACAGCTTGTTTGGTGAGGGAAAACGTCGCGGTAATAACAGCCTGCGAAGCAATAATGGTTGCGAAGGCGGCAATAACAATCAATGGTAAAAAAAACCATTTGGGAGCCAACATAAAAAAAGGATTGGAAATGCTCTCAGGGTGCAACAATAGATTAGCGCCTTGGCCAAAATAATTGAGCAACAAACACGGTAACACAACCGAAAACCAAGCAATTCGTATGGGTTTTTTACCAAAATGCCCTAAATCCGCATACAACGCCTCAGCCCCGGTAACGGTCAAAAAGACGCCTCCCAATAAAGCATACCCCGTCCATCCATTGTGACGAAAAAAATTCACGGCATACCAAGGGTTCATGGCATTTAACACCACAGGATTGCGGACAATATGACTGATGCCCAACACGGCAAGCGTGATAAACCATACCAACAACACCGGCCCAAATACAAAACCAATTTTTTCAGTGCCTAAAAATTGAAAAGAGAACAAAGCGACTAAAATAATGCAGGTCAACGGTAAGACCATATGTGATAGCTCAGGTACATACGCCTTTATACCTTCCATGGCGCTTAAAACAGAAATAGCTGGTGTTAACATGCCATCCCCTAACAGCAAGCCCGCACCCAAGACAGCAAGCCAGAAAAAAACTTTAGTTTTGTCTGCACTGGTGCGCTTGATCAATGCCAACAAGGCAAGAATTCCTCCTTCGCCATTATTGTCTGCATCAAGCAATACAATAACGTATTTTATGGAAATCATGAGCGTTAATAACCAGAAAATAAGTGACAATACCCCTAACACATTGTTTAAGGCAATGGGCAATCCAAGAAGTGATTCCCGCAATGCGTACAGTGGGCTGGTTCCAATATCACCATACACAACACCAAGCGCGGCCAACGATAGGGGTAAAGTTGATTGACGTTTAGCATTTGCCGTGTGGGTCAAGGTAAAAAATCCTTTGTTATTCAATAACAAATCATAACAGTGGGGTATCTATCAAACAAGACCCAGGATCGTGTGGATGAAATCAAATTAATACACATCGGGCTTCACTGCTGGACTCGATTTTTCAAGCTCAGTTAATATATAGTGACTCATGCCTTTTGCAACCTCGCGTTCATTGAAAAAAAATTTTCCTGCTATTTCTTTTTTTAACAACAAAGCATCTTCGCCGGTTTGAGCACGAATGACGACATCAATGTTAGGGTTTAATTGATTGGCTAGGTTGATCATTCGCTTCATGTTAAAGGCCCCGGATGTGGTGACCACCAACATAGCCGCACGATCAATATGGGCTTGAATGAGCACATTGGGATCGGAAGCATCACCATAAACAGCCATGATCTTTCGTTTTCTAAGTTGATCGATCAACTCTTGATCTTGTTCAATCACCACATACGGGATGTTTTGTTTCATCAGTGACCGGGCAACGCGTCGCCCAACTTGCCCATACCCCACAAGCACAACCTGTTTGAAAAAAAATGGGTCCACCAAGGAGGGCCATTCCGACAAGATCTCTTCGGGTTTTTCATTGACGTTAGCCCATTCATAATGGCTCTGCAGCCATGTTTGGAGCGGTTTTATGGCTTTAAACACAAATGGATTAAGGGTGATTGAGATCAAAGCACCCGCCAGTATTAACCCATGTCCTTCATTGGGCAATAATCCGAGTTGCACACCAAGACCGGCAAGAATAAATGAAAATTCCCCAATTTGTGCCAAACAAGCAGATACGGTAAACGCCGTGTTTAACGGGTATCGGAAAGCGAGAACCAAAGCTGCGGCAGCCAGAGATTTGCCAACGACAATGATAATCACCACAGTGAAAACTTGTAAAGGCTGCTCCACAAAAATATGAGGATTAAAGAGCATGCCTACAGATACAAAAAACAACACAGCAAACGCGTCTCTAAAAGGCAACGATTCTTCGGCCGCACGACGGCTGAATTTGGATTCCCTGATGATCATGCCGGAGAAAAAAGCACCCAATGCCAACGACATACCAAATAATTTAGACGCAACAAACGCAATGCTGAGTGCCGCAGCAATCACACAGAGCGTGAAAAGCTCCCTTGAGCCGGTGTGATCGATGTACCATAACAATTTCGGAAATAATTTTCGACCCACCAATAGCATCAGGGTCAGAAAAGCGGTTATTTTAAGCAAAGTCACACCCAAGATGAACCACCAAGTTTTATCTTCAACACTGGCCGTGCCGCCACCCGACCAATCGGCCATCAACGGCAAGAACACCAGCACAATCACCATCGCCAGATCTTCAACAATCAACCACCCTATGGCAATTTGACCATTGATAGAACCAAGAGTGTCTTGCGACTCCAATGCCCTTATCATCACCACCGTGCTGGCAACAGACAACGCCAGACCAAAGACAAGGGCACCTCCCAAAGGCCACCCCCAATAGCAGGCAAGACCTGTACCAAGAGCCGTGGCCACAGCAATTTGCAGCAAGGCACCGGGTAACGCAATTTTGCGAGTTTCCAGTAAATTATCCACAGAAAAGTGTAAACCAACATCAAACATCAACAACATCACGCCAATTTCGGCAAGTTCCGCCGCAATCGCCGCATTCGCAACAAAACCTGGTGTAAAAGGGCCGATAATGACGCCTGCTAACAGGTAACCCACCAAAGGAGGCAACCTTAACCGGATGGCAATAAATCCCATGATCAAGGCCAAACCAAGTGCCGAGGCAATCGTGGTGATTAAAGGCAGGCTATGAGGCATGCATTATTCCATGGTCCATGATCAACGCCTGTTTGAAGTCATACATTAAGAATAGCAGAAATAAGCACAATGACTCGGTAATGACCCGTCCAAATTTAGCTTGTACTCACTGAATATGTGCCAGCAATAAAGACAGACTCTGATGTTTCCACGTTAACACAGCGGATCACGCGCACTGTAAACGCTTTATCGGGTATCCATAAATTCACACGCATTAGTTCTGAGTTATCCAAGGGATAAAAATATTTGATTCGTCTTTGCTTCAAGGGAGCAGCATGTTGAGGTAAACTCAACCCGTCCATTTGGAGAATCATTTATGACAACTCAAACTGCTTATAAATCTGATCATGCTAAGAAAAAGGCGCTTCAAATTTATGAAGAAACGCTCACTCAATGGCCTGTGTCTTATGAAGATCGGACAGTAGAAACCACCTTCGGCGAAACATACGTGCTCATATCAGGTGTAAAAGAGGCTAAGCCCCTTGTTCTATTACATGGTGGTGGCGGAAACTCTACGATGTGGTTTGATAATGTGGCTGCGCTCTCAAAGCATTTTAGGGTTTATGCAATAGATATTATTGGAGAAGCCGGTAAAAGCGCTGGTACTCGGCCTGCGCAAATTACAGAATATTCAACTTGGCTGAAAGAAATTTTTGTCGCATTAGACCTTAACAAAGCTGCATTATGCGGAGCTTCCCTTGGCGGAACACTTGCTCATCAATTTGCACTAACATTTCCTCAATATATCGATTCTCTTATCATGCTCGCGCCACCATCACTGTTAAAGATGCGACTTGAATTCATATTTCGTGGGCTTTTTGCCAATATATTACCCACAACGTTGTTTGCCAAAAATTTTTTAGAGTATATCTCTTCAAAAGGTAAAGATTTTTCGACTGAATTCATACAGTCTTTTGTAACGCAAGTACAGTCGTATAAACTGAATACAACTAAAATTCCTATTATTTCAGATGATGAGTTGGCTCAGTTTCCCATTCGGACTTTACTATTTCTGGGTGAAGAAGAGGTTCTTTATGATGCAAAAAAAGTTGCTGCGCGTGTCCGATCCGTTGCGCCACATATTACAATCCTTACTATCTCAGCAGCAAAACATATGGTGTCCATTGATCAGCCAGATTTAGTGAATGAAAAAATTATTTCATTTTCAAGTTAGTTTGCGCAAATAGGCCGCAATACTGGCTCACCTATACATTGGAATTACTGAGCGATTGTTTCTGAATGCAGCAAAATAATATTGAAATAAGTATCAATGAATAACCCATTGAATCCCGGTAAATCTCGATTATTTTTACTCTCTTCTTTCATACAATTACCGTTTAGTGCTATACAATCAGGCTATTCGACAAAACTGCGGTTGCGAAATACGATGCATTCCTTAATAATGTATTTTGTTTTGAGAAAGGAGCAGAAATGTCAGTCAAGAAATCCATCGTGCATCTAACTTGCTTTAGTCTTGCATCATTGAGTCTTAATGGCTGCTTTCACCCCCCGTTCAATAATTTTAACCCAGAGCCACCTTCCTTTAAGCGCACGCTTACCGGCGCGGGTGTAGGCGCCATTACCGGCACCTTGCTTGGCAATACTTTGCTGGGAGCGGCCATTGGTGCCGGTGCGGGCACTGGGCTTAATATTTACCGAGTCAACAAACATGGAATAGTCGACGAGCTAAAAAAACAAGATATCCAATTTGTGGAATACGGCGATACATTAACGCTTATTGTGCCCATCGATCATTACTACCAATTTAACAGCGCCCATTTAAATGAATTATGCTATGCGGGTTTGAACAATATTGTTAAGCTCATTAAATTTTACCCTTGTACCCGCATTTATGTTGCAGGATTTACCGATAATATTGGCTCAAAACACCATAAACGCATGCTTTCACAAGCACAAGCCGAAGCAATGGTAACTTTTTTATGGGCGCATAATATCCCCGCGCAATTGCTAAAAGCTGAAGGCTACGGTGATAAAAACACCATTGGCGATAACAAACTTGTTCATGGCAGTGCTTACAACCGACGCATTGAAATTCAGTGGACAAATATACGTGAAAAGCCGCAATCACAAGCTCCGCTAAACACAAGCATGAAATAATTTACTTTTGAGAGGTTTCCTTATGGATTCACGATTTATCGGTGGAATTCTATTGATTGTTGGTACCTCCATCGGAGGGGGAATGCTAGCATTGCCCATCGCAAACGCTGCAACAGGATTTTGGCAATCTTCGTTTTTTTTATTGATCTGTTGGTTATTGATGACATTGGGCGCGCTCTTTATTTTAGAAGTCAATTTGTATTTGCCTCCGGGTAAAAATATGATCTCCATGGCAAGCGCGACGCTGGGCAATTCGGGGTTAGTCGTTGCATGGCTTAGCTATCTTTTTCTATTGTATTCATTGCTTTCAGCCTACATTTCTGGTGGCGCGGATGTCATCAATGGTTTATTGCAACACATCAATATTCATATTCCTGATTGGCAATTAACGGTATTGTTTACCCTGATGTTTGGATTGGTGGTGTATGGCGGCATTCGCGCTGTTGATTTATTAAATCGAAATTTAATGTTTGCCAAGCTTGCGGTGTATGCTGTGCTGGTTGTTTTAATCAGTCCCTCCATCCATCTGGAACATTTTCAAGGCGGTGCTGCTCACTATATCACCAGTTCTGTCATGATTTTAATCACGTCCTTTGGTTTTGCTATCATTATTCCTAATTTAAGGGAATATTTTAATGACGACGTGAAACAATTAAAAAAAGTCATCATCATTGGTTCGCTTATCCCTCTTTTTTGCTACTTGGCATGGGACGCTGTGATTATTGGGAGCTTGCCTTCGCAAGGTCAAGATGGCTTGATAGCGCTTATGAACGATGCCCATGCCACAAGTAAACTTGCCGGCCTTATTGAGCATCAAATCAGTAATAATCTGATCAGTTCTTTATTTAATTTTTTTACCACCATTTGCATGCTCACCGCTTTTCTGGGTGTATCACTTTGTCTGATCAGTTTTCTGGCTGATGGATTAGCCATGGAAAAAAAAGGCAAAGAGGGTATTGTTTTATTTTTACTTACTTTTTTGCCCCCCGTGATCATTGTCATTTTTTATCCAGGCGCATATCTTTATGCACTTAACTATGCAGGATTTTTTTGTGTTATTTTGTTGTTGTTGTTGCCCGCATTGATGTCATTTTTTGGGCGAAGGCACTATGCCTCGCACTTTACGGTCTTCGGTGGAAAATTTTGTCAATTAGCCTTGATAATCTGCTCACTTATATTGCTTGTTATTGCAATTTGAGTAATGATATCCATTTGACACCCTATGGTTTATTAAGTATCATATTGTATTAATTTTAATCATTTACAGGTATAGGTGCCCGATGGCTAATTCGAAACTAATAGGTGGTGTGTTGTTGATTGTGGGTACATCTATTGGTGGTGGCATGCTGGCATTACCCGTATCAACAGCTGCTGTCGGCTTGACCAATTCTATTTTTTTCCTTTTTTGTTGCTGGTTGGTCATGACGATTGGTGCTTTGTTAATTCTGGAGGTAAACCTACGTCTGCCTGCTGGCAGCAATATGGTCACCATGGCGAAATCCACACTGGGCCTTCCCGGTCAAATTATTGCGTGGATCACCTATTTATTTTTATTGTACACCTTGCTTGCAGCCTATATTTCTGGTGGTAGCGATGTTTTCAACGGCATTTTGCATAAAATGGGGGTTGCTTTACCCAATTGGGCAACTGTTTTATTGTTTACCACGCTTTTTAGCACCATTGTTTATCAAGGCATTCGTGCTGTTGATTATGTGAATCGCGGCTTGATGTTTGGTAAATTAGGTGTCTATTTATTGTTGGTGTTCATTATAAGCCCGTACGTGCAACTGCCTCGATTAAGCGGTGGCTCTTTTCAGGCCATTACAGGCAGTTTGATGATACTGATCACATCCTTTGGGTTTGCGTCCATTGTACCGAGTTTACGCGAATATTTTGCCGATGATATCTGCTCTTTGCGTAAAGTTATATTTTATGGATCGTTAATACCACTCTGCTGCTACATTGTTTGGATAGCCGTCATCATGGGGGTCGTCGATCGGGACGGTAGCAATGGTTTGTTGGCTTTGATGAGCAGCCAGCATGCAACCAGCGGACTAACGGATGCATTGAGTCTATCCGTGCAAAGCCAATGGATTACCGGTTTTTTTGCCTTTTTTACCTCGATTTGCATGATCACGGCATTTTTGGGTGTCTCGCTGGGTTTATTTGACTTCTTAGCCGATGGTTTAAAATTAAAGAAAATGGGGAGGCAAGGCAAAAGCATATTGTTGCTGACGTTTGTTCCCCCTCTTGCTATTGTGCTCATTAACCCAGGTATCTACCTCCACGCTTTAAATTACGCAGGGATTTGTTGTGTGATTTTATTATTGCTGCTGCCTGTAGGCATGGCATGGCGAGGTCGCGTGCAGGAGACCAATCGCGATACCATCATCATTCCAGGCGGTAACGTCGGCTTGTCAGTGGTCGGAGGCATTGCCGTCTACTTGCTGTACTTGGCTCATTTTTAAAAATGCGATACACACGTTCTTTTTTAAAATGGGCAGGCAGCAAATACCGCTGTCTTAAATACCTATTGGATGAGCTTCCCGCAGCCGATCGTCTTATCGAACCCTTCGCAGGTTCCGGAAGTGTTTTTATAAACGCTCATTTCTCTCATTATTTGTTGGCCGAACAAAATAATGATCTTGTCCTGGTGTTTCAACATTTAAAAAATGAAGGTGATTCTTTTATTGCATATTGCAAAGAATTTTTTGCCCATTCAAACAACAATGCCGAAACGTACTATAAATTTAGGAAGCAATTTAATGCCAGCAGTAACCATCGAGAGCGAGCTGCATTATTTCTGTATTTGAATCGGCATGGCTACAATGGTTTATGCCGTTACAATCAACAGGGCATTTATAATGTGCCTTTTGGCCGTTACACGAAACCCTATTTTCCACAAATTGAAATGGAATATTTTTTCAAAAAAAGCAAGCACGCAGAGTTTATTGAAAGTGATTTTCAAAAGACATTTCAATTGGCCCAAAAAGGCGATTTAATTTATTGCGATCCGCCTTATGCTCCCTTGTCGCAAGAGACCAATTTTACGTCTTACACGGTTCAAAAATTCGGGAAAGAACAGCAAATTAACTTAGCCCATTTAGCCGTGCACTACGCTAATCAAGGCATTCCGGTGGTTTTATCCAATCATGACACTGAATTTACGCGCCATTTGTACCAAGGGGCGGAGATCAAGACATTTACGGTGCGGCGATCGATCCATTTTAATCCACTTAATCGAGCAGCGGTGAATGAATTGATCGCGATTTTTAGATAAATAACACTTCAGATACTGTCGCTGGTGAGGTGCTGTTTATGACCTTTTAAGAAAAAAGAGAGCAGGATAAC
>CAZGKX010000054.1:946-2473 GCA_964525945.1 uncultured Legionellaceae bacterium | reverse complement strand
AATTGCCAATGAGATGGGAATAATGGAGAGCGCTAATTGATAATCAGCCACTGAGTATACATGCTCACCATTCACTGTTTGAGCTCCACCTGATAAATCAAGGAGAACACCAACCAACGGTTGAAAAATAACGCCGCCAAAGCTCACAATCATGTTGGTGACCGCAAACACTGTACCCACCATCTGAGCGCCACTGTTTTCTTTTGCCATGACAAAAATAATGATTTCTGTGGCACTGAAGAGCCCGTAAAAAAACATCAATCCACAAAGGGTATGAAAAGACAGGCCAGGACAATACAAAACAATGGCTATACACACCAAAGACAGCAAAGCACCAAGGACCAAAGGCAGGATGCGACGCCCGCTTAAATCAGACAAATAACCCGAAACAGGTGCGCCAACAGCCCACCCTAAAAACAGCGCAGAAATAGCTTTGGCCGCTTCTGGTTTTGACAAATGGTGTGCTTGCTCAAGGTAAGATTTACCCCATAATTCCCCAAAAACGGATAACGAGGAATACAAACAAATTCCGACAAAACCAATAAGCCATATTTGTGGGGATATCAGGACTTTAAGGACGCTGCGAAAAAAATGGCTTAAAGGCATCGATTTAAAGTTCACTTTACCAGGCCCATCTCGAACCACAAGGAAAATTAACCCGGAAAGAATAGCGCCCAAAGTAACCAGCATCAACAACACATGCGATAAACCGATGGTGCTCGCCATGGCTGTGATTTTGACTTCACCATAAACCAATCCCAACATGCCCAAGGTGGTCATTAAACCGGCAACCAATGAAAAATATTGCAGAGGTAACCATTAAATGGCCAATGATAAAACACCCACGAAAGCAAATGCTGAACCAAAGCCGACTAAAAACCTACCCATCCCTGCTATCCACAGGAACGTGGAATAAGAAAATAAGTACGAACCTAACGTGCAACAAAGGCAAGCCAATGTCAGCAAACGGCGCGGGCCAAAGCGATCCATCAACATGCCCACAGGCAATTGCATCGGCGAATAAGCGAAATAGTACAACGCGGCTATTTGACCAAAAGTGGACGCGGAAACATTCCCAAACGCCGCACTCAATTCACTTTGCAATACACCAGGGACTATTCTTAATATAAATTCATAACAATAGAATAAAGCGCCTATTGCACAGATGATGCTGCCATAGACGAATTGTTTTTTATGTGACGGTTTAATGTTTAGCATGGGCATGGGTTTCTTTAATGAAGAACGTTAAAACAGCGGCAATTACAATACCCAGCGGAATGATGGACATGGCTAGCTGGTAATCAAATGCGGTGTAAACACGTTGCATTTTTTCGATCTGCAAGGCCTCCAAGGATAAACCAGATTGGTTTATAATCGCGCTCCAATCCAACAAACGACCGACCAAAGGCTGCAAAAGCAATGCGCCAATCATCACAATCATATTGGTTATCGCGATTGCTGTACCCGCTGCTTCGTCTGGGCTAAGCTCACGTCCCACTGCAAAGACCAACGCTTGGGCACTGTATA
>CAZGKX010000054.1:0-936 GCA_964525945.1 uncultured Legionellaceae bacterium | reverse complement strand
GTCATTTACCTCGAATCCCAAATAGTCCGTAAAGGCACTGTATAATAAACCCAATAAAAACATCAACGCATCAACCATCGGTTCCGTTAAACCGGGAAGGTATAAAATAGCGAGCATGACAACCGCAGCACCCAACGCCCCACCCAACATGGGCAATTTGCGTCGTTTTAACTTGTCAGAGATATACCCCATGGTAGGAGCACCCAACATAAAACCCAAAAACAACATGGAATTTGCAAAGCCTGCGGCAGTTTCTGTTAAGCCATGTGCATGTTGTAAATAGGGGATACCCCATAATTCTGCGAACACGGTGGTCGGCAAATACACCAAACAACCGTATAAACCGTTCAGCCAAATTTGTTTCTCGCGAATAATGATGCCCAGATCAACCATGTTGCGTTTGAAACTATCAATGGTACCACCGCTTTCTAAATCTTTTTTATGGTCATGGAGGCCAAACCACAATACAAACATCAAACCAACTCCAAACACTGCGGTGTAATTGGTTGCTTGTTGCCAACCAAACTTATTCACCATGCCGCCTAAAGCATTATCGCCTATCATAGCACCAACGGTTCCCAATGCGGAGGTCATACCAGCCACCATTCCGAGTTTGTCTTCGGGCAACCAAATCGTTGCCAATTTTAAAACACCGACAAATGCAAATGCTGAACCAATTCCGACTAAAAATCGTCCCATGGTGGCAACAGAAAGCGACGATGTGCCGGCAAACATGAATGTTCCTACCACACAAATTAAGCAAGCGATGGTCAATAAACGTCGTGGACCATAGCGATCCATTAACACGCCGACAGGCAATTGCATGGGCACATAAGCATAATAATAAACAACGGACATCATACCAAAGCCCGGGGCCGACAAATTAAAATGGCTGCGCAATGAATAATCCAGCGCACTGGGTGATATAAGCAATAA
>CAZGKX010000053.1:0-19030 GCA_964525945.1 uncultured Legionellaceae bacterium | reverse complement strand
ATGCGCAAGACGACGGACCCGTGTCGGGTAGCAAAAGGCGTTAATTCAAGGCGTTGATCAACATGGTATGGGCCATCTGGCTGATAAATGCGTGTCTCTTTCACAATAACCGTCTCGCTAAAAAATATGTTAATATTGCGATTTTAATTTTAAGGGCAATGTAACATGAAAGGCACACGCACTGAAACGGATAGTATGGGTGAAATTACAGTTCCTGCGGATAAATATTGGGGCGCACAAACAGAACGATCACTTCATCACTTTAACATCGGCATAGACATTATGCCGCGTGAAGTCACGCATGCATTCGGCATTTTGAAAAAGGCGGCAGCATTGACAAACCTTGAGCTTGGCAAGTTATCCCAATCAAAAGCCGATTTAATAATTAAGGCGGCAGAAGAAGTCAGTGCAGGCCAGTTGGACGCACATTTTCCCTTGAAAGTCTGGCAGACTGGGAGTGGTACGCAATCCAACATGAATGCCAACGAAGTTATTTCCAACCGCGCGATCGAAATGGCCGGTGGCGTGCAAGGCAGTAAATCACCGATCCATCCCAATGACGATGTGAACATGTCGCAATCGTCCAATGACACCTTTCCAACCGCGATGCATATTGCTGCTGTGCTTTCTTTTAAACACAAACTATTGCCCGCGGTTCGTACACTTCGAAACGGTTTGCACGCCAAAATGATCGCGTTCAATAATGTGATTAAAATCGGGCGCACCCATCTACAGGACGCCGTCCCATTAACCTTTGGTCAAGAATTTTCAGGGTATGTTGCGCAATTGGATGCCTGCATTGCCCGCATTGAAAATGTGCTGCCTGAATTGTATGAATTGGCATTGGGTGGAACAGCGGTAGGCACAGGTTTAAATACCCATCCCCACTTTGCTGAAAAAGCAGCCGCACACATTGCAGCGATTACGAAGCTGCCTTTTGTTTCCGCACCCAATAAATTTGCAGCATTGGCATCTCACGAACCATTGGTTATGGCGCACAGTGTGCTCAAAACATTGGCTTGTGCCTTGATGAAAATAGCCAATGACGTTCGCTGGTTAGGATCTGGCCCTCGCTGTGGGATTGGCGAATTGATTTTGCCTGAAAATGAACCCGGATCATCCATCATGCCAGGCAAAGTCAACCCCACCCAATCCGAAGCAATGACCATGGTTTGCGCACAAGTCATAGGCAATGATGCCGCGGTGGCGATTGCCGATAGCCAAGGAAATTTTGAGCTCAATGTGTTTAAACCAGTGATTATTTTTAATGTTTTAAATTCAGCCACGTTATTGGCCGACACGTGTTTTTCTTTTCAAGCCTTTTGCATTGAAGGGCTGATGATAAACCACACTGTGAATGAACACTATGTGCACAACTCATTGATGTTAGTCACTGCCCTCAACCGCCACATTGGGTATGATAAAGCTGCCACCATCGCTAAAACAGCGCATCGGGAGCATTCGTCTTTGCAAGAAGCCGCCATCAAATTGGGTTATTTAACCGCGGAGCAATTCAAAGAATACATGAACCTCGAAGACATGATTGCACCGTCGTGATAACCGCGGGTACCTTGGTTCTTAGAATGTCTAAGAACCAAGAGTCATGCTCTGATTTTTATTGACAAATCTGCTGAACTTAAGTACTTTAGCTGCCATGCCGAGGTGGTGGAATTGGTAGACACGCTAGCTTCAGGTGCTAGTGGGGGCAACCCCGTGGAGGTTCGAGTCCTCTTCTCGGTACCACATCCGTTTTATTTCTATGGGTCAGTCGCTGTTTTAATGTAAATGAAAAGCACAAAAGTACCTTGAACTACACTGTTAAGCAAAAATAACTAAGTCGAATTACTTGCACACGTACAATATTGATCTAAAATTTAAAGAGACAATATACATTATATGAGTTAATCCACAATACTCAGGAGAATACCATGTCAAAGTTACAAAGAGTGATAACAAAAGGTATGTTAATTTTTACTTTAGCCTTTTCTTTTAATGCTCTAAGTTACGCTTGCCCTAATGGCATGTGTTGCCCAGGAGGAGGGTGCCCAGACGACGTGGGATGCTATACGTGTAAGAAGTGAAATAATTATCATCCAGCATAAAATATAATAACGGGAGCTCTTATTATCACTTTTTTTTAAATCACTACAAAAAGGGCTCCCGCCATCCATTTTATGCGCCAAAGTGGTCTCTTGACCGCAAAAAAGATTGGATAACTCATTCACTCTCGTTGCATGTTTTTGTTTGCTTGTTTATAAGCAATTATACACAAGCCTCTCTTCGTTGAAGCAATGCTTTCATTAAGGCCACAATTTCATCTTGTTTAGGCTCAATTAATTCCTCATTAAATTCAAGAAAAAACAATTTTCTTGTGCGTTGCAGCGCTTCATAGATCACTTTATAGTTTGTTCCTTGTTCCTCCAAGCCAAAATAGGGATAATGGTGTAGATACTGACCATACAGAAATTGACAATCATCCATGTATTTTTGTGTATCCAAAATATGATGGTGCCATATTTCATCAATCTCAAGCGTTGGAGGGAGCATATCGTAATCATTTTTATACTTTACAAGAATGAATAAATATTTTTTATAGCGATTCACTGCTTGTTCAAGCGCCACTCTTTCCCATTGATAGCTATTGTAAGGATTGGGTATACTTTGGTTGATCAATTTATTGATCATTTTTGAAAAATCCAATTGCTCAATATAGTGTTTTTTACTATCCCAATTCATGTTGGACTTCCTCACACGGTAAAGAAGGATTCATTGCAGCCTCAACAGGAAAGGTTTGATAAATAGAATACGCATCGTAGATCCACTGAAAGTAATCGGGTGCCTCTATTTCTTTATCAATAAGTGCATCATTCATGCCTTGATGAATAAGATTAATCTTTAAATAACAAGAGATAAAGCGGCTATAACAGTCCGAATTTATATGGCTTGGATTGAGCCAGTGGATTATCTTTTCCTGAGTATAACCACGTTTTCGTGCCAAAGTTGTCAAAGTTGACAAGATGATGCTCTTTTTTGCTTGATTGAGTGAATCATCAAACTGTGCACTCAAGATAAACATCACGACAAGAAAAGCACGTAGAACGCAAAAAGCATCCGAAAGCAACGGAATATCATAAAATACAGCAACGGAAGGAAGATACTCCTCTATCATCTCCTGACTTATCCCCTGCAAACAGATTTGTTTACAAATAAAAGTGTATAGGAATGCCTGATGAGGATGATGCGCTAACGCGTGGAAATCAACACTGGGATTATAGAGTTTATTTTGTATCATATCATCCAAAAGAGAGGGATAATCCGTTGTGTGTAATTGCGTATCAGTGCGAGCGATTACAGCCAAATTCTTCAGTAAATTAGCTAATTCAGAAAGAAGCCGATAATGCTCAGGCAATTCCACGAACAAGACCTGCAATTTTTTTTCTATATTTGGCAACCAATCCACGTGTATGTCAAAAGGTGTGGTATCGCTATACTCTAACAGGGTACAAAGAAATTTGGTCATCGGCATTTTAGGGAGTGCCGTTGGTAAAAAGCGCGTCGAAGCATTGAGCGCGTCCAATGCTTTTATTGCATCATTTTTTTTAAGATCAACCAGACCATGAGTTAGTAACCAATCAGCCAATACCGCACCCTCTTCTGGAAACGCTAATGCTGTTTCTTCTATTGCGTTTACGAGTGAACGTTCAGGATAAAATTTCTTTTTACAAACCAACAGTAATTGTTCTTTTATGCGATCTGAAATAACACCTTGATGGGTTGCTTCTGTTAGGGTGGCTCGGATGTTAACCATCGCATCGTTAACAGGTAAAAAATGTTCTTCCTTTCCCTTATGCAATACGGCGACTTCATCGTCATCATTTAGCGTACCTTCTGCAAAAGTCTGAAAGATATCCCCGATCCCTTTCATTCCATATCGGTAAAGCTCTGCAGCACGAAGCGCCCCCATACTAGACGCCCCCCAAACCTCCACGCCGCAATCCAGTGCCAGCATAATTTCTTTATGCCAAACAGCAGGAGTAAACTCGTAATAACCATCAATAATCAACACACGTTCAGGGTTTAAGCGCAGTAACTTGAGAAGATCGCCACATTTTATAGGTGGATGGTAATGGGCTTTTGACAAGTGCTTTTGAGCAATAGTAACATCCAGGGTGGGACCTAAAAAAACATGGGTGCTGTACATGGTTTGGTATTTAGCCATTATTGATATGCCTTAGTATGTCAAACGTAAGTCCAGGTACAACCACATGCACGACGGGTATGCCCAAATCTTGACGGGTGAGATTGTAAACCAGCACCTGAGGGTAGCCATGTTGCTTTAGCCGTTGTAGCACTTGGTCAAGGCCATTTGAAAAATCTGAAAAAACAGATGTTTCAATGAATGTTTTCTGCTTTACATGAACATTATCTTCATAACACAGCACTTTTTTTCTTTGATACGCAGCAGGAAAAATATCATCCCTCGCGCCGGAGATAACAGTCGCTCTTGTTTGAACTGCTTCTGTGATTGCCCTGGATAAAGCAACCACACTCGACCAATGAGAACCACTACCACGTTGTTTGCCTACTGAGCGCACATCATTTCGATCATCTAAATAAGCGCAAAAAGTAGGAATTTGCAATTTATCGGTTATCTCTGTAACCTCCAAATGCAAATTACATTCATCAAGGTGCGCAAGAAGTGCTTTGATATGAGGGACATTGATGCTGGCCAAATCGACTAGAGCACTAGCACCCGAGTATTTGTCAAAATGAGCCTCACATTCTCGTTCAATCACTTCAAATAAAGCATGACAAACAGCTTCTTCAAACGTATTTCCTGAAGCCAAGCCATTTGTTGAGGGGGGAAAGTATCGATAACCTGGCCGATGAAACACGGTGTTCATATTAACCAGGGTCTGAGGAATATAACATTCCATGCCGCTGTTTAATTCTAACGTTCTTACCCAAGGAATTTCCAGATTTTTAACCTGTTGATTACACACTACTGGCCCATGGCCAAGAGGCTCATCCAAATCCACTAAAGAATAACGATTTTTTAATGCATTGTAGCTACCAAATAAATCAGGAACAGGTACACACTGCTCACTATGCCAACCTTCAATGGACTCCATGATTGCAGACACTTTAGCCAATACATGATTAATCCCTTTGCCTTGCGCAGTCGTTAACAGCGTTGAACGAGGTCTAACTGCAACATAAGTCGGGATATTGATATTATCCAAACCGGTGACATTGGCAACACGCGTAATACCAAATTTATCCCATAACATCGGCTCAACTTTTGCCAATGTTTCCTCTGCTGAAACAGCTCGGTAGGTCCCTCCCAGATCGAACACAATGACATCCTTTTTTTTTCATAAATGCTTATTTCCATCACCTGCATACCAAAATTTATTCACAGCATGCAGGGATTTTACCACCTTGACCTCCATCGGAAATAATCCCTATGGGATATTGCCTTAACCGCACAATGCTCCAGCAGCGTTTGTTGCATCTGATGTATCACTACGGACAGCAGACTCACTCGATGAATTTCCTGCTACAGATAAAGCCAGCTCTTCCAGACTCAATCCATGTGTTTTTAGAATATTACCCGGCTTGCTATTTAAAGAATCTGCCAATGGAAATTTGGTTGTACAATGCGCTAAACGATCTTTTGTCGATGAATGATTCATGAATAAAAACTCCCTTATTATTTGATAACGACTACCGTGATCCAGCTGCTTTAAATCGTATAACGAAGGCCCAATAAAATTGCATCAATGGATGGATTTCGTATATTACCATGAATTGTCAATGGAGTTGATTCAGAAGCGTAGGTTGTAAGCTCATGTTGAGCACCAAATGCATGCATGTAAGCCAAAGAAACCCCGACATGATCGGTCACTTCGTAAAGACCACCAACCTTAATTTCTGGTAGGACTTCTGTTTTAGACAAAGCGAGATTTATATCGACAGTGTCATTGCTGACCGAGCGATTAGTGCTTCGATTGAGTGCTAAAGCCCCGGCTTTAATAAACCAATCGGTTTGGTAATATCGATAATTTATTCCCACTAACAAATCAAAACCATATAACTTGTTATTGCTGCTAAAGTTATTGCTCTTATCGGTTTTTGTTTGTTCGCCATAATAGCCCCAGGCGATTTCATTACTAAAGCTTATGCGTTCTGAATACGGAACAGTAAAACCAGCAGACACTCGGCCACCCCATGGTTCATTGTTAAGATTCGATTCTGAATCGGCAATACTGCCTTTTTTATAATCCACCCAATTGTAAGAGCCTTCAATGCCAACAAAAGGCGTAATGCCAGCCGTATGCGTTTGTGCGTCCCCTACAGTACCAGCCTGCCCGACAGGGATCAGACAAATACTTAGCGTAAATAGCGTTATCGCGCGATAATTATTCTTTTTCATCAAATTATCCATTAGTATGTGCTCCTTAGTATTTGAAAAAGTCGCATTAGCAACAAGTCGTGCTTTATAAAGGCCATGTCGAAGAAAAGCCTAGCATAATCTAATAAGACATCAAAGTGTTATCTACCGTCTTAATCCAATCCAGAATTCCCCCTCGCAAATTACGTATGTTTTGAAACCCCAGATGATGCAACCGTTGAGCGGCATTCGTACTTCTTGCGCCTGATTTGCAATACACCACGATAGGCTTGTTTGGGTGTAACAAATTTTTTACCGTTTCATCATCAAAAAGAGATAAGGGAATATGAACGCCTCCTATGTGACATAACTTTCGTTCAAACACTTCGCGTACATCTAATAATTGCACAGCATCTGAATTATTTTTTAGGAGTTCATCCAAATTTGCTGCAGTAATTTCTATTACGGAGGTTGTTACAGTGCTGCAATGCTGTTTCTGTTTGAAATGAACCACAGGATGTTGATTGCAATCATGTTTAGGAATATCAAAACGTTTAAATTGCATGGTTAATAAATCCATGCTTAACAACGTGCCTGATAATACATCTTCTTTGCCGATAATGAGTTTAACTGCTTCTATTGCTTGCAAACAACCAGCAACACCCGGCAATATTCCCAACACGCCAGAGAGTGAACAATTGGGCGACAAATGCTCGGGAGGTGGCTCTGGGTACAAGCATTGGTAACAAGGACCACCATCCACATTAAAAACACTGACCTGCGCCTCAAATTGATAGATACTGGCTGACACTAAAGGTTTTCCTAACGCACGGCATACTGTATTGAGTAGGTAGCGCGTTGGATAATTATCGCTGGCATCAATCACTACATCAAAACCTTCAACACGCTCTTTTGCATTCTGTTCTGAAAGAAACTCCTCATAAATTTCAAGGTTTACTGCTGCCGTTAATGAACGCAACCTCTCTCCCGCAACCTGTGCCTTATTTCGACCAACATCTTGCTCGCCAAATAAAATCTGCCTTTGCAAGTTACTCAGCTCAATTTTATCTGGATCCATGATGCCTAAAGTACCTACCCCACAAGCAGCCAAGTACTGCAAAACAGGGCAGCCTAAACCACCACTGCCCACACAAAGTATTTTTGCGTTTTTTAAACGTTGCTGGCCTTCTAAACCAATAACAGGAATTTGACGAGAATAACGAAGCAAATCTTCTTGTTGCAATTGCTGCATATTAACCTCCCACAAGCGCAGTCACCACATCAATAGTATCGCTATGGCAAAGTGGCATTTCATTCAGCTGGCTTAAGTTTTTTCCATTAATATAAATATTGACATAAGGCGTTAATCGACCCGACTTGTCGAGGATACTCATCTGCAATTTTTCGTAGTGTTGGCATAAAACAGAAATGATGTCCGATGTTTTCTCAATAGGTAATGCAATCTGAGATTGATTATTTGTAAAGCGAGTCAACGAAGAATGTATATTAACTTTAATCATATAAACACCTATCATGCAATAGTGAACGTATTAAACATCAGGATGTTCTGATAATCAATAGATTACGATTTTGACCATTCCTATTCCTCTTTTGTGTTGGAGAAACGACGAAGTTATATGATTCAGGAAATATCAATACAATTTATTCAGAATGCAGATGGTTTTTTAATGCCACCAATTATAAAATCAACTGCCTCCTACGGACCGCCCGCGGAAATTTTATCATTGATGAGTAGGCTGTCCCTTTAACATTTTGCAAAGGACGTTGTATGTATGCTTTGGAAGTCAGTGGCTTGAAAAAAAAATATGCCAATGGGCTGGAGGCGCTCAAAGGTGTTGATTTTAAAATTAAATCGGGGGATTTTTTTGCTTTGTTGGGGATGAATGGCGCTGGAAAATCAACCATCATCGGGCTGATCTCAACATTGGTGAGTAAAACATCAGGAAGCATTGCTGTGAATGGGTACGACATTGATCAAAACACAGAGCAAGCAAAATTAAATTTGGGTTTAGTGCCGCAAGAAATCAATCTCAATGTGTTTGAAACCTGCGAACAAATTTTACTTACGGTGGCAGGTTATTATGGCATGTCCCGCAAATCGGCTTTACCACGTGCAGAAACATTGTTGAAAGAATTAAGTTTGTGGGACAAAAGATTTGCGAAAGTACGGCATTTGTCGGGGGGCATGAAACGACGATTGATGATTGCCCGTGCGTTGATGCACCATCCTAAAGTGTTGCTTTTAGATGAACCAACCGCCGGTGTGGATGTGGAAATTCGACGATCCGTTTGGGATTTTCTTTCCAAGCTCAATGCGGAGGGAACCACCATCATTTTGACCACCCATTATTTAGAAGAAGCCGAACAATTGTGTAAAAATGTTGCTATTATTGACCAGGGCGTTATCATTAAAAACACCTCCATGCAATCATTGCTTCATTCGCTGCACCATCAGACCTTCGTATTTACCACTAACATTCCGTTGGACAAACTGCCTTCTTTAGAGCCCTTTATGGCCACAAAAGTGGATGAGCATACGTTTGAATTACGTATCGATAATCAATATACCCTCAACCAAGTGTTTGCTCTTTTTGACCAGCATGGGATTGACATTTTGAGTGTGCGAAGCAAAGCCAATCGATTGGAAGAATTGTTTATGGATTTAGTTAAAAAATGAACATAAAATTACAAGCCACAGCACTGTTTACGTTGGTACAGCACGAGTTGAATCGAATGTTGCGTATTTACACGCAAGTGTTTTTACCGCCTGTCATCACCACATTATTGTATTTTTTGATCTTTGGCACCATCATGGGGCAACGCATCGGTTTTTTACACGGTGTCAGTTACGCCATGTTTATTGCACCAGGTTTGATCATCATGGCGATCATTACCAACGCTTATAGCAATGTCAGTGCTTCTGTGTTCATAGCACGTTTTCAAAGAAGCATTGAGGAATTGTATGCAAGCCCTCTCCACCCTCATTTGTTGTTATTGGGTTATGTGTTAGGAGGGATATTAAGAGGGTGCATTGTTGCCGTTCTTGTGTTTTTTGTTGCCACATGGTTTATGGGCTTTCATGCCCAACATTGGCTTATTGCGATGTTTGTTACGGTGTTGATTGCTGCTTTATTTGCATTGGCAGGTTTTGCAAATGGGCTGTTGGCTTCTAATTTTGAAGAACTTTCCTTTGTTCCTACATTTATTTTATCGCCATTGGCTTACTTGAGTGGGATTTTTTACTCGGTGGAAATGTTACCTCTTTTTTGGCAGAACCTCAGCCATTTTAATCCAATGTTTTATATGGTGGCGCTCATGCGTTATGCGTTGATCGGCACGCATGAAGTCAACGTGGCTGTGGCATTATGTGCCATCAGTGCTTTGGTATTGAGTCTCGTGCTATTGAACATGATCCTGATAAAAAAAGGGCGCGGTCGGCACAGCTAATGCAGTGCCCGCGTTAGGAGAAAAAGTGATCCTTAACTTCGATATCGTTCTATGAGTAACTCAGCGTCTTGGCGAAGGCAAATCGCTATGAACCATGTTTTTATCGTTTGTTGCATTCAATTTAAAACGGTGCCTGTTTTCCGATAATCGGACTTGCTCCCCTGGCGATTGAGGCGAAGGCGATACCGTCTTTTCCAGCCGCAGCGTTTCCATGCTTAACGAAAGCGGGTCAATGCTTGAATCAGATAATAACTTACCTAGCGCTTCATGAGCTAGGATTTGCAAATTAGGGTGCGTGGTAAATGCAATGCTCAAACGGTCTTCTGCTTCATTGCGTTGATTTTTAAACAGCAAATCCAACCCGCTTAATAATTCATAAGTTTCAGCAATTTCCAACTGGTAGGGGTTATACGCGAAGAATTGGTCGTTGTTAAGTTCGGGGATGCATGTTGTTAACGTAATCAGTAAGGCGTGGTTTTGACAGTTGGCCATTAATGTTTCGACCGAGAGGCATGCACGAACAGACATCAAGACATTCGCAATTTTACGGTTTCGAGTCAGATACGCTTGGCAGGCTTGATTGACTTCGCGACTCCACGCTTTTTCAGCGGCAAACGATTCGGGATTCTCCAAATCTTTCTTGGACATAGCAGGCTCATTCTCCCGCTGCTCCAGACCCGTGACCAAATACACGAGGCTATAATTACGCTTAAGTCGCCTCAGAAGATAATCTACCCCTGAGGTCGTTAACAGAGAGCGTTGGCGATATACATCGTCCATATTGCCAATGTGCAATTTTTGCAATGAACCATTATTAACCAAACCATTGGCAAGTATCTTAACCTGGGAATCGCCTAAATTATTATTGGCTAAGTTAAGTTCCACTAACGTTTGATTGGTTGCCAACAATTCTGCAAAGGCATTGGCACAGCTTTGGCTGAGGGTCCCTTCACTTTTGATCAAGGCATCGCCAACGCCCAAAATGCGCAAAGTAGTGTTGCGTGCTTGAATCAATTTGTGAGCAATATACTCAAGGCCCGCACTGCCCAACGGGTTGCTAAACAGTTGCAGTGTTTGTAACTTATTTTGTTGAATAATTTCAATTAAAGACTGTGAGCCTTCGGCGGTGATCTCATTATCAAAACAATATAAATGATGGATAGACAAATGAGCATTTAATTTCCTGACTAGGATTTTTACACCGTCATTCTCAATGCAGAACTTACCCAAATCCAACGTGTGGTTGACTGTTTGAGGAAGTAGCTCGTCAAATATTTCTTCATAATATTCAGAATACAAGAGATCCTCCTTTGTCATTTTTACTGGCATTAAATATTACAATATCAACAAAAAGTATAAAATCAAGTCTTTTATGCAATTTACTTTGATACGCTCATCACTCTACCCTACTGCCTAATTCATCTGCATGGCCGCGCCGTTATTGTGAATATTAAGGAAAAAGACACCCATTTTTAAGCAGGCATGCAAATTAATCGGTAATTTCCGTGTAATTTAAAAACAATTTGACATTATTTATCGGTCCATGCTATTTTTCAAAAATTGCAATTATTTTAACCTTGGTGATTAAAAATGAGCTTTGGATTTACAACGACAGAAATAACTTCTCTTAATGCGCTGGGCAAGCGCCTAATAAGAGATGCTGGTGCTTCCCCTTCCACGGATTATGTATGCCAAGAGTTCTATGATATTGGTATGGAGCTCCTGATTCTATCAACAGAATTACAGAACCATTCTCAACGATTGCAGAGTGGGTATGCAAATTTTAAGTCTAATATGCAACATCAGGGGTTGAGTGAATTGGAGCTTCAAGAAAAATACCGTGAACTCCTGATTGACAATATATTTGAGTACAAAGCTCTCAGGAATGCCCAAGGTCATGTCATAAAAACCGTGAAGAGATATGATCATCTCGTAGAAAACTGTGCTAACTTAACACGATATCCCTTGACCTCTGATTATCTTATGGGCGTCATTAGAGGGTTTTGTCGGATATTTGACGAGATCTTTACTTGTATTTATAGAACATTTTGTGATCCAACGGCTCAAACGCAAGTTCATATCAAAGAAGAGAGTAAGTTAGAAAGCTACAAAAACGTAGGTAATTTTCATAATAAGCCGTTAACAAAGGGCAAATACGAGCGCGCGAAATACCCCAGCTTACTCAGTGTGGGACTTCCAAACTATGATAATCTTGCATCACCGGGAACCAAAGATCCCGCGGCCATCGCCTCAGCAAAGAACATGGAAAAAGCAATGAGACCCTACTTTTTCAATCTCAGTTACAAGAGCCAATTGCGTGATTTGGTAGAAAAAACAGCTCATGAGCAGCTCGATACTTTGAAAGAAGATGCAAAAGGTTGTTGTGGTCTTGGATGATATAAAATGAGCCGGGAATTGCTGCTCTTCATCCACCGCTTTTGACAAGCTAGGCTTGTTCGTGCTAACGTCACTATTCATGACTATAAAATATGCATTTCAATGACGGATTTTAGACAACACATTGTTGCTTCAATTGCCACTGTCCCTGTGGCATTTTTGTCTATTGCTCTCGTCGTTACTGCCGTTAACCTTGTGATTATTCACGACCACTTCTCGCCCTAGAGTTGTTGCCATTGAATATCCGGGCTTCTCTAGGGAGAAGTTCACCGGATATTGAGGCCAACCCTTTATCAGTAACCAGCGAGGATACACGATGACTCAATCACATCAGGCCACCAGCCTTTCACAAAACCACTTTGTACAAAACAAAAGTTCCTCCCTTTATGCTTCTTTGGTTTTAAGCTTGTGCGCTTTCTTTTTATTTTATAAATACATCATTCAAAATTTCCCCAGCGTAATTTCCGTGCAATTGATGACTGATTTAGATTTGCAGGGCTTGGGATTGGGCATGCTGTCTGCGGGCTATTTTTGGACTTATCTACTGGTGCCATTGTTTGTCGGTGTCATCATTGACCGTTACGGAGTGCGTTGGGTTACGTCGGGGGCTATTTTAATTTGTGCAACAGGCCTGTGGTGGTTTTCTCATGTGCAGGGTTTAAACACGGCGATTTTAGCCCGTGCGTTAATGGGGGTTGGCGTATCATTTGCCACAATAGCCTATATGAAATTAGCAGCCACCTGGTTCTCACCCAAACGCTACGCTCTATTGATTGGACTATTGGTTTCCGCGGCAATGGCCGGAGCGGTGTTCGGTCAAATGCCATTGGCACGGTTGGTACAGCTTGTTGGTTGGCGAAACAGCTTGTACGATGTCAGCATGGCGGGGTTGGTGTTGGCTTTGTTCTTTTTACTTATTGTCAGAGAAGCCCCTCAAAGCTTGCATCAAGGGCATGAAATAAACAGCAAACCCATTGGTATGAGAGAGGTGATGCAGGTGTTCCGATGCAAACAAAATTGGCTGCTGATGTTATACAGTGGCTTATCCTTTTCGCCCGTGGTTATTTTTTGTGGATTGTGGGGCAATCCTTTTTTACAAACGGCTTATCATATAAATGCCATTTCCGCGTCCTCGTACATTTCCATGGTGTTTTGGGGCCTAGGGTTGGGGTCACCGTTGCTGGCTATTTTTTCGCATAAATTGGCCGATCGATGTGCGTTTATGATCTACAGCACGCTGATCTCAGCGGTGGCCATAACGTTGGTGTTGTATTGTCACCCTCTGCCCACTTGGCTTTTAGGAGCCTTGTTGTTTATCTTTGGGTTCAGTTTGGGAGCATTTCCCTTGGTTTTTGTGATTGGCAAAGAGTTAAATCCATTAAAACTTGCCGGTACCGCAATTGCCATGATCAATGCCAGCGAAGCGTTGTTGGATGCCATCACCGAACCGGTCATGGGGCGAGTGTTGGATGCCTTAAACACATCGGTTGCAAACCATGGCATCCAACATTTTTCACTGCACAGCTTTCATTTGGTCCTAGCCATATTGCCTTGCTACCAAATTATAGGCAGTTTGTTGTTATTAAAAGTCACGGTTAAATAACAGCAAAAATCCATCACATCCAGCTCCCCTCAAGAGACGTAGGTAAAAATTTACCTACGTCCAGACAAATAATATATGGTCATAAAATAAACAGCCCAGGACTTGTTGTGCTTGACAATATTGGGCAGCATATCATAAAAACACATCCAAAAATCTGGAGGAAACGCCATGGCCTTGATAAATAGCCCTCAATATATGGGTTAATTTTGTTTTGCCAGCTCGCTTCATTATGAACGATAAGATGTGTATGAATTTTTGTTAACAACATTTTGATGCTTACTTGCGAATTAAAAATTTGGTTTAAAGACCATAAAATATAACGTTATAAATGGAAGTATCGTTGCTATGGTACCAAATATTGCCCACATGGCTTCGTAAATCCAATATTCCCGCGGTATTGTTTTTGAGTCACTAAACGTGTTTGCGATACGATGTAATTTTATTTGCAACGGGATGAGTAATGTCATCCATATCACACCAGAAGCAATAAAAAGCATCAAGCCCCAAAAAATCCAATGCACATGCCAATAAGCACCGTAACTGTTTGATAATAGGATACCGGTAATCGCTATAATGAATATTCCCAAAAAAGTAAAACTAACATCCGTGTAAGTTACTAATCGCTGTGAAAATGCAATAATTCGCCAATCTTGCGAGATATCTGCGAAGATTTTCCAAAAAGCAGTAACGACAATATTACCAAGAAAAATAATAACGCCGAAGATATGCAGTGTTTTTAATAATAAATAATGTTGTGCCATCTGATACTCCTTAGTCGCTATATGCTACAATAAATAGATTTAAAACATAATGATGCAAGGATGCACCATGAAAAAACAAGTTGTGATGATAACCGGGGCGAGCTCTGGGATTGGCGCAGGTATCGCTCAATTATTTTCTAAATCGGGTCAAGCGTGCCGACAAGGCTATGATGCACGCTATATAAGACTACCGAAACTCTTTCAGGCAATCACCATTGCTAAAACGGATGGCAGTTATATCAAACTCATGGAACATGTCGCCAAACTGTCATTACTTATTTTAGATGACTGGGGGCTTGCGCCGATGACTGATGCCAACAGACGTGATTTATTAGAATAATCGATGATCGTTATCATCGCTCATCCACGCTCATCACAAGCCAGTTACCTATTCAAGCTTGGCATGAGAGTGTTGGGGATGCTACTTTGGGCGATGCCATTTTAGATCGCTTAATACACAATGCTCATCGCATTGAAGTTAAGGGCCATCAATGAGAAAAAATTGCTAAAAAATCACACAAAAAGGAGGTGTTGTAGTAAAATTAAAATATGCGTCGCTTCGCTCCGAGTGATCCACATCGTTCGGAATTAGTGATCCAGATGCGTCGGAATCAGTGATCCACTTTCTTCGGAATGTGTGATCCACTTCGTCGGAATAGGCAGACATAGCAGTAGCAGCTTGAATTATATTTTTACAGTAAATACATGGTCTATTTAGTTCTTTCTGTGTATTACTCATTTTTTTCATCAGCATATCAATTGACTAGGGTAGGTTAAATCGTAACTATTTAACTAAAACTTAACTAAAACAAATTTTTTCTTAGGATCATATGGGCCTGTACCGATTTCAAAAATCAGCCCATTATCGAGCATTTGTTTTAATCTGGATGAGGCTGTTCTTTCCGTTACCTTCCAAAACAAACTTGCATCTTTAGTGCTTACAGACTCATGTTGTCTTAAGTACTCAACTATTTCTTGCTGCCAAGCCACGGTGATCGAAATAAAATGAGCATCGTGATAAAGTGTTACGCGAAAATGATGATCAAGCTCTTCAAATTTTGGCTCTTTCATACCGTGTGTGCGACATACATCCATCATTCGACCTAATCCAGATCCCCAACGCTCAATCAAGCCCAACTCTCTGAAAACATGCCCAATCACGCGATTGCGCAATTGTGAAATTCCACTTAATGCTTTTTCAAGACTAAGACCATAGGGCAACGCGCCAGGATTGGTTATTTCTAATCGATCAGAAAAAATGGCTACTTGGATGTTTGCACCCTTTACCGAGTAATCGGCGTGCACAATGGCGTTAATAATTGCTTCTCTGAGAACGATTGGGGGATATTGAGGGACGTCTACTCTATGCGTTCGGCCAATTTCAGCTCCACTCATCGTGTTACGCTCTATGAATGAAATCACCTCCGAAACCGCGCTGGGTAAAGCCACGTCTATTTCTTGTTGATCGATAATTTGATTTTTTGTGATCCCTGAAAAACGTCCACATCGTATAATTGCATCAGGAAAGAATCGGCGACGGTCTTTACCAAATAGAAGCATTGCACCATTAGATGGGTAGTAGGTTGATTGGTGTTGCACCAGTAAATTAAACGATTTAGCAACGTTGAGATCAAATTTTTTATTTGCTGACAATCCAAATTGTACGTTTGCACGAAGGAAATCAATATCGTCTTGTGTTGCTTGTAAATTTGGTAATTCATCGAAACTTTGATGTATCGCTAAGCGTTGTATTTCTGCCACCGTAGCGCGATCAGCCACTCTATTTGTTGAACCTAGACGAATATAGACCCCATTCTCTATTCCCTTGCTTTTAAGATAATAAGGCATTGGAGAGTATCCTACTGAGATAATTAAAAAATCTCGATTTCTCCACGTGTGAAATTGAAAATTTGGTGTAATCAGCGGCACAATTGAATCAGCCACCATATTGGCAATTCTTTCTTCCTCTTTTAAAACGTCATTTACCCCAACAGCTTCCTTTGTTTTATCTTTCACGCCAATAATAATAGTGCCGCCAGCGGTATTAGCGAATGCGATGATTGTTTGTATTATTCTGTGAGGAGAGTCTGCGTTTTCTTTGAATTCGAGCAGCTTCCCTTCGTCTTGATTTAAAAATGACTCTAACATCGGTGCTTCACAATGGAATGACATACCAAGAAATTAACCCGGAAAATATATCGTGTCAAATTTTCTGGGTTAATTTCTTAGATAGATGATTGATACTATTTATTAGATGAAAATGAACCCGGAAGTACCCGGAAGCAAAATGTTTCCGGGTTCACTTCTATTTTATGTAATCTTATTTAGTGAGTTTCAAGCAGGTGATTCGTAGTGTTTTTTCACGAGGGTAACCCAAAGGGTAACCTTTTAATTTTCAAATTATTTTAATCGTTGTTTATTCAAATACTTATCGATTTTTGATGGCTCCACGGGACGGGCTCGAACCGCCGACCTAATGATTAACAGCCGGTGTCTTAGCCATCAACCACAGTACTCTACAACAAATAACAATAATGAAATCAACCACCTATGAACAAGCCTATTACCGTCACTTGTTGTCATTTATTGCCATTACTTGCGGGCTAGTGTCCCACGAAATCAATTATTTTTTGGACCTTTAAAACGCGCTTTAGTTTGTTGAGTTGCTCGTTCTTTTTGTCATCGGGAATTTTGTTAACATTTTGCAGTTTCCATTGAATGCCAGGGAGATGCTCAATATTTTCTATCGGTAACAATAACCAATTTGGTGTGCCTGATTTTAAATGCATCAGAAACATTCTTTCATTGTCGGTAAACGATTCCAGCAGTAAGAGCGGTAAACGCGTCCTTATGTTTTTTAGTGCCTCATGCATAACAGGGGTAGTGGTCATGCCAGAAAATTCATTTTTAAATGTGTTTTCGAATTCGTGTTGTGATGCATCAGTGATTCTTGGCTCAAGCAGTTCATGCATCGGTCTTGGCCCACTGGCAAGATAGACGATGAACGCTTGCCTGACTGCTTTAGTTAATCCCTGATTTTCTAACAAGAGTTTTATATCAAATAGATCACGGGGGTAATACCTGTCTAAGGCAGCGCATATTTTGCCACCATATAAATCAGCAACGGATAATGTTTTAAAGCGTATAAACTTTAAAAATTCATCTTGGGCTTTTTCACACAGTTCTTTTTCTTCGCAAGGAAACACAGATCTTCTGAGGACAAAATTAGGCTCAATTTTAATCATGGCATGATTGGTATAAACCTGAAGCTTGGAGATAGAACCATTTCTCATGAACACTGTTTTGACCGTTAAACCTAAGCTCTCTATCAACTGTTTCATTTTTAACAGTTCAACTTCAATATTTGAGAGAAAAACATCGCGGCTTTCAACCGGTAAATAGGTTAGATCAATATCAACGCTTAATCTTGGCATATCATGCACGAATAAATTGATTGCTGTTCCGCCTTTTAAAGCAAAACAGTTAAACTCATTCAATACGGGTAAGACCTCAAGCAATAGCGCGACCTGATTTTATAAACTTCTTGAAAACTCAACGTATCACTCCTTTATTTCAGGTAAGGACAGTTTATATTTAGGAAAGTATTTGCCTCCGTTACCTAATACCCGTTTGCCTGTTCCTAAGTCTATTTTTGTTATATCCAAGCTGAAAAGCCAAGGATGATTAAATCGCTCACTCAAATGTAAAAAAAGCCTTTTTACTTTGATCGAATGGCAATCTTCGAGTAATGCTTGAATTACTTTAGGTCTCAATTGTGTTAGGTTTTCTATTAAATGAGTTATTTCACTTAACGATTGGTGTTGAGGATATAAATACAGTAATTCCAACGCGGCTCTTTCAGGGCTCGATATTTTTAAATTTACCCCATTGATAAGGCGCTCTACCAAGCTGTGCTCATCAGAAAATAATGATGATTTGTATATCTCAAATTCTGCGTCCCACGCATTGGCTAATAGCCATTTCGGTATTTTGGTGTTTGTAGGCGCAAATAGCATGATATGTTGCATGCCTTGCATGGGTATAAAATGCCCCAGTCCTAGTAAATGTAAGGCAGTCTTGCCACCTACATGCATAGGAGCGGCTAACTGAGTTTGCATAGCATGGATTGCACCGGCCCAAGAAACCTGATCACCGGCTTTCCTATAAGCATTGGTTCCAAGCTTTTCTAATAATCCTGAATGGACATACCACCACGCTAGCTTAGAAGATACACCTTGCTCTTCAAGCCATACGTTAGTTAGCACCACTCCAGAGGGTGCTGTAACCATAAAATGGTTTAATTTTGATTCCTTATTTCTAGTCATACTAGATATAATAGCATAAAAATAAACTGGCTCTACCCCAAATCCGGGGGCACTTTAATCGGATAATAGTAATCTAACTCTT
>CAZGKX010000052.1:0-19636 GCA_964525945.1 uncultured Legionellaceae bacterium | reverse complement strand
AAGGAGGTTTCCCGCAAAACTTTATGACACATGGCTCCTAAATAAGCCAAAGTCGAGGGATAACCCAATTGTTGCAGTGCTTGTTCCGCAGCGTTGTAGCGCAACTCTGGTTTATCCCCCAGGGTGAACAGGGCCTCATGGCAGCCCGCTTTTTCACCGGCTTGCGCAATGGCTATAACCTCTTCAGGCGAGAGATAAGCCGATTTAAAATGCTTGGGTGTCTTGGCAAATGTGCAATAGTGGCATACATCACGGCAAAGTTGCGTCAATGGAATAAACACTTTTTTAGAATACGAGATCAATTGTCCATGGCCTTCATCCCTTACCGTGGATGCCAGTGTCATTAAATCAGCTAAAGGCAATCTGGCTAATTCCTGAATATCCTTTTCGTGCATGAGGCGCATCCCTAAATTCCTTGCAATTGCGTGGCATACTGGTTCCATTCAGCATAATCACTTGGTGTATCAAGATCAAATGCCACTCGAGAATTATCACGAAATACGACCTTCAAACCCAAGTTTATGGCTTGATGGGCGTGTTTTTCACAACTATCAACGCCAAATTTATACTGGAAGGCCGTTTGGACAGGGCAAAATAAAGCATTTGTCCCCCGTTTTGAACGATCGCGTGCGATTAATAAATGATTCGCGCTGGCTGGGATCAATGATCCAACATCTTCTTTCATTATTTGAGGTAAATCAGTAGGAATAATCAGCATATGGTGGGCGTTTCTTTCTTTAAGCCACGCCGTTGCTTCAAACAACGCAGAATTTAAATCATGCCCCGTTTCTTTGAGCGCGTACCCAGCCGCATCTTTGGCCAAGCTTAACACCCTGTCACACCGGCTCACCACCAACAATTGTTGCGGCACCATAGGTTGTACGAGGGCAAGCAAGCGTTGAAATAAAAATAAATTTAAATCATAACGTTGCTGTGGTGTCAGCAGTGCCGCTAATCTGGATTTGCCTTCAGACAAAGGTTTAACCGGTAGTACAATCCATGCATCCATCGCTAATTCTTCAGTCGTTTGACCACGTGTTGTGCCAATGAAATAGCATCAGCCGTGGAGGTTAACGTAATGTTGGCCAACACACCTCGCATACCCAGCATTTCCAGTGCGGAGCAATGATGTGCATCGGTGGAATCGATCATGACGTGAGTGACCATGGGTTGGTAGAATTTTCCAATCCCAACCACAGAACTTTCCATACCTAATTCGGTCATCAACTTGGCCGTTGGTCCTTTAAATGCTTTGCCTTGAATGAGGGGTGAAATAGCGATCACCGGCACGCGACGCGCTTTGATCACCTCGGTAATGCCTGGCAGCGCTAAAATGGGTGCAATGCTGAGCAACGGGTTAGAAGGACTGATAACAATCCCTTGCAAAGCCGGACTCAGCAAAGCGCTCATAAATTGAAAATTCGGGCGTGCCAGACTTGCTCCCTCATAAGAAATGGCTTGCACAATGGGGCGACTTTGGTGTTTAACAAAATAATCTTGAAAAGCCAGGGATTCAGATGAGGTGTGAAGGCGTGTGGCCACAGCATCATCGCTCATTGGAATAAGGGAATGCTTTACATGCAGCCGTTGACACAACAGACGTGTTGTTTCTGACAAAGTATGCCCTGTTTGCAACAGGCGATGGCGTTCGATGTGCGTTGCTAAATCTTGATCGCCAATTTGAAACCAATCCTCCGCGCCCAGTTTTTGCATGGCTTGCAAGGTATGCCATGTTTCGTTAGCCATCCCCCAGCCCGTTTCTTTATTGTTGATGCCAGCCAACTTGTACATGACTGAATCCAGATCCGGTGATATCGGCAACCCCCAATGATTAAAATCATCACCGGTGTTCACAACAATGGTCAATTCTTCAGGCGCGACAATGGCGGCAAGACCCGTAATGAATTTAGCTCCTCCAACCCCACCCGTTAATGCAATGATCATCGTGTTAAGTCTCGCAATAAATTTCGGATAAAGATTTACGTGATTTATCCATGGGTTTGGTTTGTGGGTAACCCACGGTAATCATCGACTGAGCGAACCAATGAGATGGCGTTTTTAATGCGAGGGCAACGGTATCCATGCAAAATAAAGGCGCGCACATCCAACATGCCCCTAACCCCATGGCGTGAGCGCTGAGCAATAAATTTTGCACGGCCATAGCGGTGCTCTGTACCGCCATTAAGTATTCGCAGTGGTTTCGCTGATCATCACAGTAAACATCCATGTCCTCGAGCGTTAAAAACACCACAATAACTACGGGAGCTCCTGTGATACGTTGGTAAGAACGCGCGACATCCATATCAATGGCACTCACGGCATCTTGATCACGCATACGATCTGCTCGTAAACGCTGCCCCATTGCTAAGGCTAAATGTTCTTTTTCATGTGCATGGCGCAACACTTTAAAACGCCAAGGTTGGCGATTATGGGCTGACGGCGCCCAACCTGCTTGCTCAACCAAATGCATGACAACATGTTCCGGGACAGACTTTGATAAATAGCGACGTATAGAACGACGTTGGCGAATAACCTGCGCCACGGTATCTAATTCCGCGTTCATAGAAATAAATCAGCCGTCGCAGGACGAATGAGCTCTTGCACAGACGCAGGACGTGCATGAAATGTTAACCCTCGAATATGAATCACAGGTCGTTTTTCATTGCCTTGCCCCATTAACAACGATGCAGCCGAAGCAATTTCATCGGCAAAGCCTAATTGGCTGGTTTTTAAAGCACGGCCAAAAAGATCGGGATGGCCTCTTAAATCCAATAACGCTGGAATACCCGCCACACCCAAGGCAACCCCGACTGTGCCATGTCGCCAGGCACGGCCCAAGCTATCGTTGATAATGATGCCAAGATCCACGCCCGTTTGTTGCCGTAGTTGGCAACGAATGGATTCACAGCTTTGATCTGGATTTTGCGGTAACAACAACGCGCGTTCGTCCTGTTGCCCTTGCATAACATTGGACATATCAATGCCCGCGTTGGCTAAAATATGATTTAAGCGGTGGCGAACAATCAGATGACCGGAGAAATTTTTCTCTTTATCACCTGGCGAAGCACGAATAATTTCATTGCTTTCATTTAAAATAAGCTGCACCAATCGGGGATCTTTGTTGGTAAATTCAGCCAATTCAACAGCTCGCGGTGAAGGTACAATGGTCTCAAGCAGCACCTCTTGTCCCTCTGCTTTTGAAACGATTTTTTGGGCGAGGACGAGCACGTCCCCAGCACAAAGCGTAAGATTAACGTCATCACAACTCTTTAAAATAAGTTCAGCAAGGTTATCACCTGCTTGAACAAGAGGGATGGTGGACAAAGCCGTGTACTGCACCGTTAAATTCATAATGAAATTTCCACTCCTGCGCATGATGATTGGTAATGGCGATTAATGCCCATTAGGGTTATGGCCAAATTTTCTGAGGTTAATGAATGTTCGATGCTGCCACAATAAATACCTTGCAAACCCATAGCATGGACCACTTCCATCACTTGTTGGCAAGCATTCATGTTATTGCCTGTAATCAACACATTGGCCGTTATTTTCAAATTATCTTGATGCAACAATGCAGCAGCAATGGTTTGAAATGCAGAAACGACATGCACTTGTGCGCCTAACAGAGTTTGGGTGGTGGCTACCGCTGAACACGAGGCCAACCCTTGGTTTAAGAGCATGGGCACAGACGCATCAATTAGAATTTTACCCGAGAGCAAAGGGGCTAAAGCGCATGCCACCGCTCTGGATTCAGGAAAAGGTATTGTTATAAACACGATAGCCGCTTTTTCCACAGCTGCGGCATAATCCATGATTTCAATCGATGGCAGCATAGGTGATTGTTGTTGCATTTCAGCGATTAATTTACCGGCAGCGGCTACATCGCGCGTGCCGACAACCGTCGTAAAACCCGCTTGCGAACACCGCTTGAGAAGAGCCCGTCCTAATCGACCTGTGCCCCCGAGAAAAGCAATCAGCAATTTTTAGATCCCTGTATTTTGTCCATTTATCCGTCATTGAATTGCTTGTTTAAGAAATTAACTATAATATAAATTTGGACTCACTGAAACCATATGGAGATGCACACATGAAAAAATTATTTTTTATTTTGACGTCCCTGCTTTTATTTACAAATGTTTATGCAATCGAACCCAACAGCCGTCTTGCACAACCAGGAGCTCAATACACTTCTCCAGCAAAAAGGGGAGCCGATGGACAGAGCAATACTAACAGCGCAGGCAAAAACAACCTTAGAGCAGATTGCAGCTCTCGCTATCCGTGTCGAGGGGCGTTAGCCTTTTGTAAGAAACACAAATGCCCTGTACCATCAGCGACTTATTGTCAAAATGCCTCAAATTGGCGACACTGCAAATAGATTGTGATGCCCGTCGCTGTTACTTATCTAAACAGCGACACCCCCAATTTAAAGTAATGCCGCCAAGCGACACGCTTGATTGATCGCATGACGCGCGTCCAATTCCAGCGCTTTAAAAGCCCCACCAATGATATGAACGGAATGCCCTGATTCTTTTAATGGCTCATAAAAACCACTCGTTTCAACTTGCCCGGAACAAACAATAACAGAATCAACCGCTAATATGCGCGGAGTATCGTTGACCTTGATATGCAACCCTTGATCATCAATGCGCACATACGTCACACCCGAGAGCATTTCCACGTGTTTATGCTTAATGCTTAACCGGTGAATCCAGCCCGTGGTTTTGCCTAAACGCTTGCCCAATTTCTCTTTTTTACGTTGCAATAAAAACACTTGGCGAGGGCTTTTTTCGAGAACGGGTTTTTTTATCCCCCCGCGATGCTCGCCCGTGACATCAATGCCCCATTCATTGTAAAATTGCTGCTTATTCGCCCCATGCTCATGAGTTAGCCATTCGGCAACATCGAAACCAATCCCACCAGCCCCAATAATAGCAACGCATTCACCGGGCGTACGGTGCTTTTGAATCAAATCGTTGTATAAAATCACCTTGTGATGATCGATGCCTGGAATGGTCGGAATTCGAGGTTCAACGCCGGTGGCAATAATGATTTCGTCAAATTCCTGCAATGTTTCTAAAGTAACATCCGTGCCGAGATGAACGGTCACTTGAAATTTTTCCAATTGATACGTGTAATAATCAATGGTGTATTGGTAGTCTTCTTTGCCAGGGATATTTTTGGCTAAATTAAATTGCCCGCCCAACACCGGATTTTTCTCATAGAGGGTGACACGATGCCCCCGCTCTGCGGCCACTGCGGCAAACGCAAGCCCTGCCGGTCCACCACCCACCACCGCAATTTTCTTAGGCTGGGCGGCTGCTTGGTAAACCAGACGTGTCTCATGGCACGCGCGCGGGTTCACCAAACAAGATGCTGTTTGGTTTACAAAAATTTGATCAAGGCAGGCTTGATTGCATGCAATACAAACATTAATGGCTTTGGATTCACCCAATTTTGCTTTTTCTGCAAATTGTGGGTCAGCAAGGTAGGGCCGTGCCATGGACACCATGTCAGCCACCCCTTCTTCGAGCAGGGCATTGGCCAATTCCGGCGTGTTGATGCGGTTGGAGGTGATAACAGGGATAGTCACTTCTGATTTTAAATGCTTTGTTACAGGTGTGAAGCCTGCAGCAGGAACCATGGTGGCAATGGTCGGAATGCGGGCTTCATGCCAGCCAATGCCGGTGTTGATCAAGGTTGCGCCAGCAGCTTCGATGGCTTTCGCCAATAAAACAACTTCGTCCCAACTGCTGCCATTTTCAATCAAATCCAACATGGATAAACGGTAAATGATGATGAAATCTTCGCCCACAGCTTCTCGCACTTGACGAACAATTTCAATGGGGAAACGCATACGGTTCGTGTACGACCCACCCCATTCATCCTGACGCTGATTGGTGTGTTGGACAATGAACTGGTTGATCAAATAACCTTCGCTGCCCATGATTTCAACGCCATCATACCCAGCCGCTTTTGCCAAGCGTGCGCACCGCGCAAAATGCTGAATGGTCTTAACAATACGGCGTTTGCTCATCACCCAAGGTTTAAAAGGGCTGATCGGTGATTTTAGTCCGCTTGGTGCTACAACAAAAGGATGGTAACCATACCGCCCAGCATGCAGAATTTGCAATGCAATTTTGCCACCTGCTTCATGGACCGTTGTCGTCACCAATTCATGCCGCTGTTGCTCTTTGCTGGACGTGAGTTTAGCCGCAAAGGGTGCCAGACGCCCAGCTCTATTCGGTGCAAAGCCCCCCGTGACAATAAGGCCAACACCACCTTGGACACGTTCGCGATAAAACGCCGCTAAACGATGCAAATCATCTTTGTCTTCTTCTAAGCCCGTGTGCATTGATCCCATCAATAAACGGTTTTTTAGTTGCGTAAAGCCCAGGTCCAAGGGCTGGAATAGTGCTTTGAATGGGGTATTGTCAACGATGAGTTCCATGTGCATTCATTTTAGTGATTAAGTTCATTAGTATATAGCTTTTTTTACCAGGAATGCGATAGATTAAGATCAAACAAAATAAATATCCCATGTATGTTTCAATCAAAACCACTTTGTTATTTTGGCATACTCAAACAACATTCATTTTGTTTTTTTGATAACAATTTTAACCCATTAGACAAGCTTGTTTTAAATGGTTATTATTCCTTCATTCATTATAAAAATCCTGATCTTTTTGTCATCAGTGAATTGAAGGACTATGCTAGCCATCATGGTGGACTTGCTGCCATGGTGCAAGTGATTAAACAGCAAACAGCTTTCTTAAGAAATTATTTTTTTTCCACCCATACCAAACCCTTTTTTTTACCCAAAGATCTTCCTGATTATGGGGGAGGCCTGCTGTTTTTAAACCAACAAGTGGTGGGATGGCATTTAAAATGCCGTTCGTTCTCTTTTTCAAATACGATGTATCATGATACAAACCCACAACTGCCAACAGTGATTGCAGAAACAGGCTTGCCTGTGGAACGATTTATTTCGGTAAAAGCTGCGGAACGATTTGAATTGATGTTTATGACCAACTTTTTAAAACCCAACGGCCAGTACCTGCTTGCCTCTCAAGCCATCTCTATTGCGCAAAAAATTTGCCATCTTGTTGCCCTACCCGCTCCCGGGCCTGCAATGCCTTATTCGGAAGGTAAGTTGATGCACGTTTAAAGATATGCAGCAGCGCTGCGGTGGCAATGCTTGATCTTACAATGGAGATTTTTTATAAACGGGGATGGTGGTCTTTTGCCTAAAATAAGAAGCCCATACAGCACCTGATAAAGCAATCAATCCACCCAAAAAAGCCAAATGCGAAGGCCGTTCATTGAGGATGAGCATGCCTAAGAGGGTTGAGATGATGGGCGTTGCATAAGCATACAAAGCCGCCTGGGATGCGGGTAAAAATTGCAAAACATACCCCCAACATAAATAGGCAATGGCGGCCGGAAAAACACCCAAATAAACCACAGCGACGACAGCTGTTGAGCTTGCCGTGCTGATTTCCTTCACAAAGGCCGGCATAAACGGCATTAAAGCCAACGTGCCACCCCAAATAACCCAGCACGTCACAACAACAGGGTGGTAACGATTTAACAATCGCTTCTGCATAATTGTGTATGTTGCACCCATAATGGCTGAGATTAAAATAACCAACATATCCCCGTTAAACGTGGCATTTGCTTTTTCAGCAAAACCAATCAATCCTAACCCTAGAAAACTCACCGCCATACCGATGTAAACAACGAAAGCAGGCCGCTCGCGTAAAAAAACAATGGCCAACAACACCGTGAAAATAGGCATTAATCCCACAATAAAGCTGGCAATGCCTGCAGGGACTGTTTGTTCCCCATAGTTCAGGCATAGATTGTAGATACTGATGCCAAGCACACCCAGAAACATCATCTGCAGCTTATCCAGCAAGGGCATCTGTGGTTTTTTATCCAGACGAAAATAGAACAATGCGATGACTAACGAGGCAATTAAATAACGAAAAAGCGCCAAAGCACCAGGCGAGAAATCATCCAACCCGATGCGAATCCCTACAAAAGCCGAAGCCCAGCATAAAAGGGTGAAGCCCAAGATGCTATTTAATTTTAAAGACGTCATTAGGAATAATCGTGATGACCATGCTGATGTGTACCATTAATCCGCACGTTATGCCCATGCTCGCGGCTGTTGTGAACGGTCACAGCGTTGTTCTCATGGAGAAACAATTGGGTGTAATAGATTTTGCCTGTTTTATCACGCGCAATCCCGATGCCCGTCAAGTTGTAATGCCCCAACATATTTCGCCGATGCGCTGGGCTTTTAATCCAACCATCCACAACAATACGTGCTGTTGTGTAATTGTACGCAACATTTTCGGCACCAGAAGACGATTGTTTTATTTGTTGGTGCAAATGTTGGATCCGGTGATTGAACCCGTCATGACCAAATGGGACGACGTGCGCCGCCATGTCATGGCTATGCTGGAGTGCTTGTTGCGATATGGATGGGCTCATTGCCAATTTAGGCAAACCATGTTGAGCACGGTATTGATTAACATAGACCAGAATTTCATCGGTCATTTGGTGATCCGTTGCTGCTTGTGAAGCTGGGACAATACCCATAGAAATGATGAAGACGAAACAATGAAAGAATGATTTTATTTTATTCATGGTACAACTCTCGGCGGGCTGGGGGTTAACCCCAGCGGTTAATACGAATGGCGATATCTATTTGAAGGGGTGGCGTAAAATAATCGTTGAATTACGCTCTGGACCAGTGGACAACATATCAATCGGAATATCCAACAACTGTTCAAGACGCTTGATATAAGCCAAAGCATTTGCGGGCAATTGCATGACGTCGGTCACATCTGCAGTCGATTCAGTCCATCCCGGCATTTCTTCGTAAACCGGTGATAATTTTTCAAAATCAGCAGCCGATTGCGGCGGTGAGTGAATTTCGTTGCCATCAGCATCCCGATAAGCCACTGCAATTTTTATGCTATCTAGCCCATCAAGAACATCCAATTTGGTCATGCACAAGCCTGAAATGCTATTCAATTCAATCGAACGACGCACCAACACTGCATCAAACCATCCACAGCGACGCGGTCTGCCCGTCACAGCACCAAATTCATTGCCACGCTCGGACAAGCGTTTACCAATGTGATCATGCAACTCCGTTGGGAATGGTCCTGAACCAACACGTGTGGTATAGGCTTTGGTGATACCGAGGATATAATCAAGGTAAAGCGGCCCAAACCCTGATCCGTTAACGACACTTCCCACACACGTGTTGGATGACGTCACAAAAGGGTATGTACCGTGATCAATGTCTAAATAAACACCTTGCGCACCTTCAAATAAAATGGAATCACCTTGCCGCCGATGCTGGTGCAAACGGGTTGTGATGTCTGTCACCATGGGTTGTAATTGCGCAGCCCAATGCAATGCATCGTCTAAAATGGCTTGAGGATCAACACTGGGTTGTTGAAAATACTGGGTTAATACAAAATTATGGTAATCCAGTAATTCTGCTAATTGAGTTGCAAAACGCTCTTGGTCAAATAAATCACTGACTTTTAAGGCGCGTCGCGCGATTTTATCTTCATAGGCAGGGCCAATGCCTCGCCCTGTGGTGCCAATAACAGTGCCGCCTTTATGCGTTTCTCGCGCTTTATCTAAAGCCACATGGCAAGGCAAAATCAGCGGGCAGGCCGGGCTAATATGCAATCGAGACCGTACATCAATACCGCGTTGCTCCAGTTCATCCATTTCAGCAAGAAGGGCTTCTGGTGATAAAACCACGCCATTGCCAATGTAACAAGTCACATGGGGACGAAGTATGCCGGAGGGGATAAGGCGTAAAACGGTTTTTTCACCATTGATTTTTAAAGTATGCCCGGCATTATGACCACCTTGGTAACGGACCACGGCTTGCGCATCTTGCATCAGCAAATCAACAATTTTACCCTTGCCTTCATCACCCCACTGAGTGCCTACAACCACAACGTTTTTTGCCATAATAAACTCTTAAATTAAAAAAAAAAGGGTTAAACAATGTTAACCCCTTTTCATCAGCAGACTCATTATAATTAATAATTAATTCTTTGCAACTATACTATTCCCTTTTGATAAACCATTTCTAAAATAATCAAAAAAGGCGCTGTTTTGATCCAAAACAAAAATATCATTTTTACTGTCAAAACTCGCTTCATACGCTTTTAAATTACGGTACAAAGCAAAAAATTCTTTATTTTGACTAAACGCTTGCGAATAAATCGCGGCGGCTTTTGCTTGGCCTAGAGCACGTAACTCTTGGCCACGGCTGGTGGCTGTAGCAATAATCACCGTGGCTTTGGCATCTGCACTGGCTTGAATTGCCTCCGCCGCGGCATGACCATCCGCGCGATGATGGTTGGCAATTTTTTGCATGTCCGCGCGCATGCGTTGATAAATAGCATTGCTGGTATTTTCAGGCAATTCAATGCCTTTGATGCGTACATCCACCACTCGAATACCCAATTGACTGGCTTGTTGTTCTGCATGCTCTCGTAGCACATCCATGACATCATCCCGCCCCCCCGAAACCACATCAGAAATAGTGCGTCGACCAAATTGAGCGCGTAACAAAGTGTTTAACTGTTGCTCCAACAGTGTCTCTGCTTTAAAGGCATTACCGCCCGTGGCTTTAAAGTATTGGCCCAAATCCACAATGCGCCATTTTACGTAATAATCCACGATCACATCTTTTTTCTCTTTGGTAACAATCCGCGACGATTTAATGTCTAACGTTTGTATGCGGGTGTCAAACACACGCACGCTTTCAATAAACGGCAATTTGACATGCAACCCTGGATCCAAAACCCGCAGTTGTTTTGTCTTCGAATCGGTGACTAAACGCCCCAAGCGCAACAATATGCCATTTTCACCTTGCGTGATTGTAAAGACGCAAGAAAAAAACAACATCAATAAAATGAACAGGCCTACTCCTATGATTGCTTTGGTTGTATTCATCAATCATTTCTCCCTAAACGCTCAGTTGGCCTGGTTACACTGCGACCATCAATTAATGGATCATTCTCTGGTTGGTTGATCAACGTAGGGGATTTTGAGGATTTATTCAAAGCCGTTTCCACCGCATTACGGCCTAATTTATACAAAGGCAAATACAACAAATTCCCAGCTTTTCCATCCACAATAATTTTACTGCTACGCATTAAAATTTGCTGCATTGTGTCTAAATACATCCTTTCTCCAGTGATAAAAGGCGTGCGAGCGTATTCTGGCATCAACGCTAAAAATTCCGCGGTTTCGCCTTTAGCTCGTAAAACAACTTGTTCAGCAAAAGCTTTTGCTTCCTCGAAGATACGTTGCGCATTACCTTCAGCAATCGGTACAACACGTGCCTCGTAAGCACGTGCTTGTTCTTTAAAGCGTTTTTCATCCTCTTGCGCCTTGATCGCATCGTCAAATGCATCTTGTACATTTTCTGGAGCGCGCGCAGGCTGCGGGGAAACATTGACAATACGAATACCGGTTTTATAACCGTCGAGAATTTTGATCAAGGAATCTTGAACACTGTTTCCCCACGCATCTCGGCCTTCAGTAATGATTTGATCCAACGTGGTGGTTCCAACGACCTGCCGAAGAGCACTGGAAGTGGCTTGCTGTAAACTTTCTTCGGGATCACTCACATTGAACAAGTAATCTTGTAAATCACTGATGCGATATTGTACAGCCAACGCAACAGACACCAAATTTTGATCTTTGGTGAGCATTTGCGCGGAATAAGAATAATCGGAGACGCGATCAACGTTTAGCACAATCTTGGATGAAATAAAACGCGGAATCCAATGAGGGCCAGGGCCTACCGTTTCGACATAGCGACCAAAACGTAAAATAGCAGCCTGCTCAGCAGGGTCCACAATAAAAATCCCCGACAAAGCCCACAAAATAACAATAGCGCAACCGACAATGGCCAGAAGCACACTACTGCCACCACCGGAGCCATCCGAAGGCGTATTTTCCAACTTCGGACCTCGACGAAACGTTTGTTTCAAACGCTCTTGTAAACGTTTTAATGCTTCATCAAGATCCGGAGGCTGATTTTTACCGCTCCATGGATCCTTGCCGTTTTCTGGATCATTCCATCCCATGCATTCATCTCCGCCTTAACTTATACTGATTGGAATTCTATGGGGTATAGTAAGTTTACGCAAGTCAACCCAGTTAAGATTTAAAATAAATTAAATCCCAAACCCCATGACCAAGCCGGGTCCCTCGTTGTTCAAATTTAGTTAATGGCCTCGTTTCAGGGCGAGGAGCAAAGCCCCCATCGGCTTGTTGATTGTGCAGCGAAGGGATCGCTTGAAGCACAGCATGCATGTGTTCGGCGTATTCTTGCCAATCGGTGGCACAATGAATAAACCCCCCGGATTTTATTTTTTTAAGCAATTCTTGGATAAAATCAATTTGAATGAGACGCCGTTTATGATGGCGCTTTTTAGGCCATGGATCCGGGAAAAAAATTTGCACCCCCACTAAAGCATCATCAGCAATGCATGATTTAAAAACTTCGACAGCGTCATAAGGCGCGATACAAACATTGTGGATGGCCTGTTCGTGCAAATCGGCAGCGAGGCTACCCACACCCGCTTGGTGCACTTCAATCCCGATATAATTAAGCTCGGGCTTCGCCTTTGACATCATCAGCAACGAATGCCCCATACCAAAACCAATTTCCACGATGGTATCTGCGGTGCGTTTAAACGCTTGGGTTAAATCCCAAACCCCTTCCATAGGGGCAGGCAGTTGGTAATCGTTTAACCAAATATCGAGCCCTTGTTGCTGACGGTTGCTGACCCGACCGGCCCGCATTACAAAACTTTTTATAGTACGATGCATGCTGTGTTCTTCCGAATTATTTTTTGCGGCAGTATACCGCAATTTATTGACGATATTTAAACCAATTTAAAAAAAAAGAAAAATCCAATTATAGTTTTCTTGCATCGTTGCCCTTTTTTTGTTATAAAACGCAACCTGTATTTTGTATTCAGCCATTTCGCATTGCGAATGAATAATTTTAAACAAAGCTGGCTTGTATTAAAGCCAGACACTTTGGAGTATCAACATGTCAAGAGTATGCCAGGTAACTGGAAAGCGACCCATCACCGGTAATAAAGTGTCGCATGCTAACAACAAATCCAAGCGGCGATTTCTCCCCAATATCCAGCATCACCGGTACTGGGTAGAAAGTGAAAATCGTTTTATTTCCCTTAAATTAAGCGCAAGAGGGATGCGTACCATCGACAAATTAGGAATTGATACGGTTCTTAAAATGTTGAGAGATAAAGGCGAAAAAGTTTAATTAAAGAGGAAATACCATGGCAGCTGTCACCGTTAAAGTTAAAATGGAATCTACTGCGGGTACTGGTTATTACAAAACAACAACCAAAAACCCACGAAACCATCCCGAAAAAATGGAACTCATGATGTACGATCGTGTGATCCGTAAACACGTTCTTTTTAAAGAAAAGAAAGTCAAATAAGTTGCCTGAAATGGCATATTCTTCCAAGGTTGTGGTTAACTCAACCTTGGAAGCTTCTACATGCAACTCGCTTTGTTTAAAAAATAATCCTTCCAGCTACTGGATAAACGCTCCAGATCAGTTAGACTAAAACTATATGTCTTAATAATTGAAGGAGCAATAAAATGCATATCAACTTCACTGGCCATCGAATGGATGTAACGCTTGCCTTAAAAACATTTACCCAAGAAAAATTTGAAAAGCTAGGGCGCCATTCCGATAAGATCACAGCCATCAATGTTGTATTTGATGTGGAAAAATTACGCCAAATTGCGGAAGCAACGATTCATGTTAAAAAAGGTGAATTGCACGCGAGTTCTGAAGCCGATGACATGTACACCGCCATTGACATGTTGGTCGATAAATTAGACAGGCAATTGATTAAACATAAAGAAAAACTGCGTGAAGAGCGTGATGAACGGGATTGACTTCCTATTGATATAGCCTAAACAGTTCTCATGCCATTCTCGCGAAAGCGGGGATGGTAAAAAACCTCTTAATCCCCCCAACAGCTGACGATAAAATAAATACAGGTTGTTTGTTTACATAATTTTATGTACAATTTATAAATAGTAATTGCGGTTTTTATCATGCCCTTTAATGATTTACTGAATTCCAACAGTATTTGTATAGACACGACTGCTCGCAGCAAAACAGCAGTATTGCTCAAAGTAAGCCAATTGCTTCAACAAAATCATCCTCATATCGAGGTTGAAACCCTGTTTGACGTATTTTGGAAAAGAGAAAGCTTAGGAAGCACCAGTATTGGGCGCGGCATCCTGATCCCCCATGTGCGCATGGATGGTGTTCAACGTGCGCATGGTTGCGTGATTAAATTACAATACCCCGTTGATTTTGGCGCTGAGGACAAACAACCGATTGATCTCGTGTTTGGTCTATTGGTTGCCGTGCATCAAGTCGATGAGCATTTGCAAACCCTTGCCAAAATTCTTAAGCATTTTGATAACCAACAATTCCGACGTGCTTGCCAACGTGTTGCCCAACATGAAGAGCTATGTTCGTTATTTATGAATCAAACGCAACAATCTACCATGGCCATGTTATGAAAAAAACGAACATCACTATCATTAATAAATTGGGACTACATGCCCGCGCTTCTGCAAAATTTGTATCCACTGCTGCCAGGTTTCAAAGTCGCTTGGATGTCACCAAAGAAACCAAAACCATCAATGGCAAAAGCATCATGGCCGTGATGATGCTCGCTGCCAACAAAGGCAGCCAGTTGGTGTTGCAAATTGACGGACCGGATGAGGAAGAAATGGAAACTGCCCTCGTAGCCCTTATCAATAATCGCTTTGGCGAAGACGAGTAAATAGTCGCCGTGTCAGGACAGGTACTCATTTACCGCTCAGGTGGGTGTTCCGATTTTAATTTGCGGTTAGCACGTTGTTTGGTGACTTTCTGCCGAAGCTTTCTAACCCGCTGCAACGCAATCAATGTTTGCAATGGGCCTGACAATGCGTACAACAACGAAGTCACAAACAACAGCAAAGATGGATCGGCCGCAATAGCCACGAATAAAATAACGATCATTAACAAGTAAAGAAACGGTACCTTCCCTTTAAAATCTACTTTTTTAAAGCTGTAATAACGAATATTACTGACCATTAATATCGCAGCGCTTACTGCAAAGCATGCCGCCAAAACAACCATGGACAAAGAAGACCAATCTTGCTGCTGGCACAACCAAATGTAAGACGCTACTACAGCCGCGGCTGGAGGCGAACTTAAGCCTTGGAAATAACGCTTATCAGCTGTTTCGAGTTGGGTGTTGAAACGGGCCAATCGTAGCGCCACAGCTGCGGTATAAATGAAAGCAATGAGCCAACCGATTTTCCCCAGTTCATGCAAACCCCAACTATAAAGGAGTAAAGCCGGTGCAACTCCGAACGTGACCATGTCTGACAAGCTATCGTATTCAGCCCCAAATGCCGTCTGAGTGTTGGTCATGCGAGCAATGCGCCCATCAAGCCCATCGGCGATCATGCCAATAAAAATGGCAACCACAGCCACTTCATATTGCGCTTTCAACGAAGCCACAATGGAATAAAATGCGGCGAACAAACTGGATGTGGTCAATAAATTAGGCAATAAATATATGCCTGAATGAGTTCCTTTATACCTCACCGCCAACCCTCTTTTATGATTAAAACCAAGACATCCTAGCACAATAAGTGCTGTTTTTACATGTTATTTTAACTGAGGCGTTGCATTATAAGTGGCAGTAACCCCGACCAATACCGCAGCGCCGATAGCTCCGATGGCAAACAAACCATATTTAAACAAAGAATGACCTGCCTTGTACGAAGATCCTGCATCACGGAGCTGAATTTTCAACCGTTCAGTCTCGCTTTTTGCCAGGAAATCACGTTGCATTTTTAATTGGGTTGGCATAATAACCAAAGCGTCACCTTTAATCGTCAAAGTAGCCGTGGATCGTTTGAGCAGATTACAAATGCTGTCTGAATGCCCGGAACACTCATAGACAAGCCCATCCGACCAGCATTGGCCCGTATGAGTAGCAATCACCCCACAATGGTCGCCCACTTGACCCGTTATCGTGATCACTTCATCACGGGCAAAACACAAGGCTTGTTGTTCGGTATGTACAATAATCGGACGATTTTTTTTGTATTCAGAACGCAAAGCCATTTTGACACCCTCGTAATGATCGTCCCGTCCTCCTGCAGCACAGACGATGGCAATACGGGTGGCTTGCTGTTGATCACAATAACGGATTGCTTTGACAAGATCCGTGTTTTCTTGGTCTTTTGCCGGCACAATGAGCACCCCATGGTTACCGGGGTAAGGAAGGGATTGTTCCGTCATTTCGTGAAACGTTTGTTGAATACCCCAGTGCGCTTGCGACTCGGGGGTAATGGAATCAAAATCTCCTAAAATAATGTGGGGCCGGATATGAATGCGCCTTAATTTATTGGCCGCTCCGTCCAAGGCAATAATTATTTTATCCCGGGCGATCTCTTCCAGCACTTCACGAATTAAAAATTGCCCATTGGCTACAATCACGTAATCGGTCATAACGTTTACTCTTTGAAAAAAATAGCGGCTGCATTTCTGAACATTCTTTGATATCATGACAGATCCTACAGCCCGATCATAACTTAAATGCACTATGCAGCAAACAGAGCGTTATAAGCAAGCAAAGCGAGTCACTTTGATTGGTGCGCTCATCAATACCTTATTGGGTGTTATGAAGCTCATTGGCGGTGTTTTTTTCCATTCACACGCACTGATTGCTGATGGTATTCATTCGTTTTCAGATTTAATCACAGACACGATGGTCTTGTTTGCTTCCAAATACGGTAGCCAAGATGCCGATGAATCACATCCTTACGGGCATCAACGCATTGAAACTGCAGCAACGTTTCTATTGGCGCAAATATTGATTCTTGCTGGGGCAGGCATCGCCTGGGATGCCATTGATGAAATACTCAACCATGCCTCTACCATCCCGGGGTTTTTAGCTTTGCCGATTGCCTTGTTCTCTATTTTGGCCAACGAGGCTTTATTCCACTATACACGACACGTTGGTCGGCACATTCACTCCGATTTAATTGTCGCCAATGCGTGGCACCACCGTTCCGACGCAGCTTCATCAACCGTTGTACTTCTTGGATTGCTAGGCAGTTTAGCCGGTTTTCATTTCCTGGACCCGTTGGCTGCGATCATTGTTGGTCTGATGATTATCAAAATGGGTTGGAATTACGGCTGGAACAGCGTAAAGGAATTGGTCGACTCGGCGGCGGATCCTCAAATGTTGTTGAAAATAGAGAACATTATTTACAGTGTGCACGGGGTCAAAAAAATTCATCAATTACGAAGTCGCTTGATGGGGCAAGACGTTTTTATTGATGTGCACATTCAAGTAGCACCTGTTATATCTGTTTCTGAAGGGCATTTTATTGCTCAACATGTGCACAATGCACTGGTCCAACAAATTGAGCGAGTTAAAGATGTCACGGTTCATGTCGACCCTGAAGACGATGAATTATCCCAACCTTCTTTGCATTTGCCCAATCGTCATTTATTAGAACAAACGTTGTTAAAAAAATGGCAACGTGAGTATCCAGAAATTCATTCTTGGGTGATTCACTACCTTGACGGCAAACTAAGCATCGATCTCATTTGCACCCAAAACTTTGAGGATTGGCAACGCTTAGAAACCCAAATTGAACATGATTTAGTGGAACAGCGCCATCATGTTCGTATTCGTGTATTAAGTCAACAAAATAAAATTGAATAATTCATTGCTTACGCCCATAGATAAGGATCAGATGTTATGGCTACGGCCTCGTTAAAATTATTTTTTGCATTCAGTATCATGGCCATCATTTTACTTGCAGGATGGTATCCATTTAAAAAGCGATTGACCAAAGAAAAACACCATGAATTTGAAGTGGGCGAAACATTAGCCACCGGTGTTTTTTTAGGAGCAGGGTTACTGCATATGCTGCCCGAATCAAATGCGATGTTTAACGATATTGGGGCAAATTATCCTTATGCCTATCTCATCACAGGTGTTACATTTTTATTATTTCTATGGTTAGAACACTTGGGCAAAGAGCTTTATCACCATCATGATGCGGAACACCCTGCCTTTGCCATTTTGGCTTGGCTGATGCTTTCTGTGCATTCTTTCGTGTTGGGCGCAGCACTCGGATTTAGCAATGATTATTCATTGGCCATCATGCTTTTTTTGGCCATCATCACGCACAAATGGGCTGAAAGTTTTGCCATCGCCGTCCAATTGAATAAAAGTTCCTTAAAAACCAGAAACAGCATTATATTCTTTTTGGTGTTTGCTTTAATGACCCCGCTTGGTATAGGAACTGGCTGGTACTTTGGTCATGGAGTTTCCACGCATTCCATTTTTGATCCCATTCTCATCGCTCTCTCAGCCGGTACATTTCTCTACCTTGGTACGTTGCATGGCCTTGAGCGCTGCGTTATGGTTGAACGTTGTTGCAATTTACGTGATTTTAGTTTTGTGATCATTGGCTTTTTATTGATGGCCGCCGTTGCCGCTTATGTCTAGCAAAAACGATAAGGATTGTTTATGTTGTCTCGTACTCTCTATCCCCTTAAAATTGCAGCACCAATCCTGAAACAGCACTTCCATAACGGCAGAACCAAAGCCCCTTTTGTTCTCGAAAAATCCCCCTTCGATTTGCACAGCGTCGGCGGTTACGATCATTTATTGGAAGAACTGTATGACACCGTATCTTACCTTCAAGATCCACAGCGGTTCATTCGAGCAGGTATTGTCCCGCCTCAAGGTACTTTATTGTATGGTCCTCCCGGCGTAGGAAAAACATATATAGCCAAAGCTGTGGCAGGACATGCTGACGTGCCTTTTATTCTGGTGAGTGGATCATCATTGCTGAGCAAATACGTCGGTGGTGCTGAAAAAAAACTGCAAGAATTGTTTACCTATGCACGCAACAATACGCCTTGCGCAGTCATCATTGATGAAATCGACTCCATTGCCAGCCAACGATTTTCAGCACCGGCTAGCGCCAGCGAATTGCATATCAATACCTTGGTGAACCAATTGTTAACCCATTTGACCGAGGATAACCGCGGCGTGGCTATTCTTGCGACCACCAATAATGAGCAAGCATTGGATGAAGCTGTCACCCGCCCCGGACGTATTGATCGCAAAATTTACATACCTCTCCCCAACGCCCAAGAGCGATTACAAATTTTAAAGCTGCACACCCATGGTAAACCTTTGAATAACAGGGTTAAACTCGATGAACTGGCAACCATTAGTGTTGGTTTTTCTGGGGCGAAGCTGGCCAGCTGGGTGAACACTGCAGCATTACGAGCCTTTCGTGACAAAAGTAAAAAAATAACGGCACAGCATTTTGAGTTAGCACGAGAAATTGTGCAACAAGGCGTGATTGGTCGCGCCTGTGAGAATAAATACCAACGCCAGCAAACAGCTATTCATGAAATAGGTCATGCGTTGGTCGCTTTGTTATTGGGTGTGGACTGTTACAAAGTTTCGATTTTGGAAGCAA
>CAZGKX010000051.1:16648-20074 GCA_964525945.1 uncultured Legionellaceae bacterium | reverse complement strand
CAATAACGTCCTTTTGGAACACGCTTATTCACCATGGTATGATTCTGGTGGGCGTTCCTTACACGGAGAAAGGTTTGACCGATGTAAGCCAAATGCGAGGCAGCTCCCCTTATGGTGCAGGAACAATTGCTGGTGATGATGGCAGTCGCAGTCCTTTACCGATTGAACGCCAAATTGCACGTTTTCAAGGCCAGCATGTGGCTACACTGGCTAAAAAATTATACCCCTAGTGTTTTTTGATCTTATTATGAGCGATGTCATTGCGAACCGTAGGTGAAGCAACCCAGTGACTTTATGTGATGTTGGTTTTAACCCATCATTTTTGGTGCTTTTGGCCAGGTAAAGAAAAAGGTGCTGCCTTCGCCCTCGGCTGAAACAACGGTTATTTTTCCGCCTTGACTTTCGACTAATTTTTTAACAATACTTAAGCCAATTCCTGTTGATTCCAATGTGTCTCGGGACTGCAAGGTCTGAAAGATTTGAAAAATTTTATCAAAATATTGTGGGTGTATGCCCGGTCCATCGTCACGCACAAAAAATTCGTAATAACGGCCTTTTTCTTGCACGCCAATTTCAATCACACCCGTTTTTTTATGGTGGTGTTTAATGCTGTTGGTGATGAGGTTGGAAAAGACTTGGTTTAAGGGAATATATAGGGCATGAAATTTTGGAAAATTCCCGGTTAATTTAATGGTAAATTTGGGGTTGGGTGCCAAACTATCGAGAATGTCTTGTAACAATTCCTGTGTATCGACCTCAGCAATATCAAGTTCTGTGCGTCCGGCGCGGGAATATTGCAATATTCCTTCAATTAAATTGGACATACGCACCACGCGGTGCCGCAATAAATCCAAGTTTTCTTTGCAAGGGGGGCTGAGCGCATCACCGCAATCTTCAGTGATCCAGCTGGCCAATCGATCAATTGCGCGTAAGGGGGCCTTTAAATCATGGGAAGCGATATAAGCAAATTGTTCCAATTCTTGATTGCTTTTAATCAGTTCTTCTTTTAACTGCTGCTCACGGGTGATGTCTTTCGAAATCATCAGAAAACCCACAGGCTTACCTTCATGATCGCGCCTTAATGTCATCGTTACCGCGGCTGTAAAATGGGATTTGTCTTTGCGTATTGTCGAAAAAACCCCCTCGGATTTGCCTTGTTGACAAACGGTTTTTATATGCTGTTGCACATAACCGGATTCTAATTCTTCCGGTGCAGATAAAATGCGTATGTTTTTTTTATTGACAACTTCTTCGGTGCAATAACCGTAGCTTTTTTTGGCTCCCTCGTTCCAAATTAAAATATTGCCTTTCAGATCGGTGGAAACAATGGAATATTCGATAGAGCTTTCCAGAATATTTCTTAACATATCCATTTCTTGCTTGTCTTTTTCCATTTGCAAGATTTTGCGTTGCAACGCATGAATTAATTTATCAGAAATGATTTTATTTTTTTCTTCGAGCGCTTTACGGGCTTTGATTTCTTGCTTTAATTGTTGTTGCAGTACCTTGTAATCCTTCATTTTTCATCCATGCGTGAATGTATTGAGCAGATAATTTGATTATAGTACAGCCCTCTGTTTGTTGTTTTTTAGCTCTAAATGTCCAACAAATAACTTTATTTGGGGCATGTGTTATACTTAAAGTGAGGAGATGCACGTTGTTGTTTGGGAGAGGAATAATGGACGCGAACATTGATGAGAATGAAGTCGATATCTTATACATTGAGGATGATGATATTGATGTCCTGAGCGTGCAACGTGAATTCAAAAAAGTGAATCATCTCATTCATATCGCAACAGCAGGCGATGGTATTCAGGCAATGGATATGTTGTACGGTCGCAACAATATGAAAAAATTACCTTCGCTGCCAAAAGTCATTTTGTTGGACGTTAACTTGCCGCGCATGGGAGGGATCGAATTTTTAAAAAATCTCCGCGCCGATGCCAATTTTAATTCCATCGTGGTTTATTTGTTGACAAGTTCTTACAATACCCAAGAAAAATTAGCGATCAAAGATCTAAATGTGGCTGGTTGCATCGTCAAGCCATTGTTGTATTCCGATGCATTGAATGTGTTTTGGGGCTTATTACAATAAGGAACAGTGATGCATATACTTGACCTATCTATTCACATCTTGCTCGTGGAAGATGATGAAGTTGATATTCAGGATATAAAACGGATTTTCCTAAAATTGCCAATCCCTTGCATGTGGCTAAAAATGGTTTAGAAGCGTTGAACAAATTGCGGGGTGAGCAGGGCGAGAATAAACTACGTCCGGCACCCAGTATCATTTTGTTGGACATTAACATGCCCAAAATGAATGGAATTGAATTTCTCAAAATTATCCGCAATGATCCTGTTCTAAAACCCCTGTTGGTGTTCGTGCTGACATCCTCCAACGAAGAACGCGATAAAGTGGAAGCTTTTCAATTGAATGTAGCCGGTTATATTGTCAAGCCTGTAGCGCTTGAGAGTTTTACGCAAGCCATTTCTATTTTAAATTTTTATTGGGCCTTGTTGGAATTTCCAAAGAAAAATTAGCGGGAATGCGTAGGCACTTCATCGTTGCTAAAGGGCACATGATTGGTATTTTCATCGGCAATAGCGGTCTCTATTGGATAAGTTATTTTTTTTCTAAAAGACTATGCTTGCGGCCATACATAATATAACAAACAAGCCCTAGACCAAACCAAATTGCAAAGCGTAACAGGGTGTACCATGCTAAATTCATGATCAGATAACTGCAGCAAACAATTCCTAGCAGGGGGATGTACGGCATGCCGGGTGTTTTAAACGGCCGCGGTAAATCGGGTCGGGTGTAGCGCAAAACAATCACTCCTCCACACACAATGCAAAAGGCAAACAATGTGCCAATGTTCACCAATTCCGCCAAATCATGAATCGGCACCAGTGCCGCAATGCTCGCCATCAGCAATCCACATGGAATCACAATGTGCAACGGTGCGCGGGTTTTGGCATCCACCTTGGCAAAATAAAGGGGCAATAACCCATCCCTTGCCATCGCTAAAAACACCCGGCTTAGACCATAAAACATGGTTAACATCACCGTGGTTAACCCCGCAACAGCTCCGACGCTGATCACACTTGCTGCAAGGTTGTGGCCGATCAACAACAGCGCGTGGCTAATGGGTGAGGCCACGTTCAATTGCGAGTAAGGCACAATACCCGTTAACAACCCAGACACCAAGATATAAAGCACGGTGCATATCACCAGCGATCCAATCAAGCCTATCGGTACATTTTTTTGTGGGTTTTCGACTTCCTCGGCTGCAGTGGATACGGCATCAAAACCAATGTATGCAAAAAAGATCAATGAAGCGCCCTTGGCCACACCCGTCCAACCAAATGGTAAGAAAGGCACCCAGTTGGTGGAATGGACGTTTTGAGTCGCGATCACAATAAACA
>CAZGKX010000051.1:7340-16638 GCA_964525945.1 uncultured Legionellaceae bacterium | reverse complement strand
TATCAAAGATTTATGACGATAGTTTTAAAAATAAAGCAAAGTAAAAGTAAAAGTAGTAAATAGTCAATTTACCAAAATAACCCACAAAAAAACATCAATCCATCGTCTCCTATTTTCAACATAAAAAAACAACCTACGACATCGAAAAACCTATACACAATAAACAACAAAATAACTAAGAGTTTGATGGTCACCATGATGTTGTTCATTCTGGCGCTGGATTTTGCTCCCAATGCCAATACACCGGCTAAAAGAACAGTGATGGTAAACGCTAGGGCATTGAAATATCCGCCACTTAAAGGACTGTGTATAAAGTTTGATGGGATATGCAAGTGCATCGCCAACAACAGCTCATTGAAATATTCACTCCATCCCACGGCGACAGTCGAAACAGACACGGCGTATTCAAGCAATAAATCCCAACCCACTATCCAGCCGATGATTTCACCAAACCCGGCATACGCATAACCGTAAGCACTTCCGCAGCCACCAATGGCTGCCGCCAATTCGGCATAAGATAATGCGGTAAATGCACAAGCGAGTCCGGCTAAAACATACGAAAAAACAATCGCGGGGCCGGTTTGCGTGGCAGCGACAATGCCGGTCAGAATAAAAATACCAGCTCCGATGATAGCGCCTACCCCTAAAAAAGTGAGATCCAAGGGGGATAAGCAGCGGCGCAGCCCACCATCAGAGGCCGGTGCGTTATTTATGTCTTTTTTACGGAACAAGTCCATGATAGTATAGCTGCCGTTCGTAAATGCCCTTGGTATAAACTATACCACTAATTGAGAAATCCAACCGATGTTAAATCGCAAATGAAATGTGTGTTTGCCCTTCTTCTTTTATTGGCTAATCTGCAAAACGCTTTTGCAACGGAGACGGATACGAACGCATGCGCCAATACGCCTGGTTGGTTGCAACCCGCATGCCACCGCTTGCACCAAATTTGGAAGCAAGGTCGAACGGAGCTTTATTTGCCGACCTATGCTTGGCATAACCGTTACTTCTATTCTAAAGAAAAAATACCCAGGTACAACGAGTTACCGTTAGGAGGAGGGCTGGGTAAAAGTTTCTATGATGAAAAAGGCAATTGGCACGGTTTGTATGCGTTTGCGTTTCTCGATTCTCATAAGAATGTGGAGCCTGTGGTTGGGTATGCTTATTTAAAAGAATGGCACATCAATGAAAACACCCGTTTGGGTGGTGGTTATGGTCTTTTGGTGACGGCCCGTCCGGACATCCTTAATGGCATTCCTTTTCCAGGAGCGTTGCCATGGGCTTGTTTTAATTACAAACGTCTTTCATTAGCAGCCACTTACATACCGGGTTCACATGATGTGGGCAATGTATTGTTTTTAATTACGAAATACACGTTTTAATTTTCCCTGTTTTTTCTTGAATTATATGCTATGTTTATTGGTAAAAGGATAATCATACACAGGGATGAATTCTACCATGACATCATTTCTCGAACTTGCGCATCGCTATGCCGAGTTTCATCAAAAACCACTGACGCGCTACATTCAAATGATTGGTATTTTAATGATTTATTTGGCGTTTATGATCATCTTGAGTTGTGTGCACATCGTGGTTCCTGCCTATTTCGATATGAACGTGGCTTTCTTTATTACGGTGGGTTTTTTAGCTTATTATTTTTATGCGATTGAAAACCTTCCGTTTGTTATTATTATTTTTATTTGAATTGGCGTTTAGCGTTGGTGGTGACGCCCATTTTTGCCTTGATGTGGTGGTGTGCCGGCCTATTTGCCAACCCATATCCCACGGTGTTTACCCTGATCTCTTTTGTCATGATGTTATTGCTAGGCATGTTGTTGCGATTTGCCGGGTATTACATGGAAGGTCAGCGCCCAAGTGTTGTCAACAGCATCAAGCAAACGATTTTGGCACCTTTGATGATGGCCGCAGATCTCTTTTTCATGGCAGGCATCATGCTCCCCTTGAAAGAAGAAATCTACGGCAAAGAACGTTTCTAACTGAGCTCGTCAGGAAGCGGAGCCGTTCGAATGTAGCAAAGGAAAAATCCTTATTTTACCAACGGGGCGGCCCAATATCGAACCTCGTTGGCACTCGCAACTTGGCCCCAAAATTTTCGCTTCCCTAAGGTCGCTGTTCGGTGATCAGATAACATCTGTGAATGCGTTTGTTTCTTTGAAAATCAAGATCAATGGTTTCTGCACTGATGTCTTTCACGGTATAACTCTGGCCAATGGCTGCAGACAATTTAAATTGTCTGAAATTGGTTGAGAAATACAAGAGGCCATCTTTGCTCAATAAACGCATGGCGGTGTTGATTAATGATTCGTGATCCCGTTGTATGTCCAAGGTGTTTTCCATGCGTTTTGAATTGGAAAAACTTGGTGGATCTAAAAAAATCACATCAAAACGATCGTCGGTTACCTTCAACCATTCCAAACAATCCTCTTGAATGAATTGATGTTTAGCAACGTTCAATTGATTGAGTTTGAAATTATCTTCAGCCCACGTTAAATAAGTGTTTGATAAATCAACATTGGTGGTGATAGCGCCGGCTAAAGCGGCATGGACACTGGCGGTGGCGGTGTAACAAAATAAATTTAAAAACCGCGTTCCTTTTGGCAATCTGGCAAAACGTAGGCGCAACGGCCGATGGTCGAGAAACAACCCTGTGTCCAAATAATCATATAAATTTACGCCAAAACGCGCCATACCTTCATTGACGTGGATTGAACGGCCTTGCTGATTCATTTTTTGATACTGATGACTGCCTTTTTGTTGACGGCGTTGCTTGACGATCACATGTTCAGCTGGCATGCCCAATGTGACAGGGACCACGTTGATCAACTCCTGGCTACGTTTTGCCGCCAATTGTGGATCAATGGAATGCGGAGCGACGTATTCTTGCAACACGGCATGATCATTGTAAATATCAATGGCAAACGCATATTCTGGTAAATCCGCATCGTAGACGCGATAACAGCTTATTTGATTGCGTTTTGCCCATTTTTGCAGATGAGCAAAATTTTTCTTTAATCTATTTTTAAACATTTCGGCACCCGCTGATAGCGGGCGTTCTGCTGGGTCGCGGTAACGGTTCGTTTCCTCCAACTCCAAGCAATACAGTTTGCATTCCAATGGGCCATTGAACAATGTGTATTGTTTATTGACCCGCAGGCCGATGGCTTTTGCCAAGAGTGGGTTGGAGGTGAGAATAGCAGCAGACCAACTTGGGAAGTTTTGGTACAAAACCTGCCCTAATTGTTTGTACAAGGGCTCCAATTCTGCTGTGGTCCCTAAACGCTCGCCATAAGGCGGGTTGGTGATCAACAACCCTTGGGGTTGTGCGGCTTGGCACTCAGCAAGGGGCAATGCTGTAAACGTGACCAAATGCTCTATGCCTGCCCGCTTGGCATTGGCATGGGCAATCGCAATCATTTGCGGATTATTATCCGTGCCGTGCAAACTCAATACCGGTGATTTGACCGCCGCCAAAGCGTCAACCCTTAACGTTTCCCAGAGCGTGGGTTGATGAGGTTGCCAATGATGCAACGATTGGTCGTTGCGCAGTAACCCAGGTGCTATATGGGCAGCCATCATCGCCGCCTCGATCACCAAGGTGCCCGATCCACAACAAGGGTCATGCAGCGCATGGCCACTGGCCATCAATGCCGGCCATTTCGCACGAACAAGCATGGCCGCTGCAATGTTTTCTTTCAAGGGGGCTAAGCCTGCTTCAAGTCGATAACCCCGTTGATGCATGCTATAACCTGTTAAATCAAAGCTGAGGGTGAATTGGTCTTTTTTCAAATGGGCATGCAAGCGAATTTGTGGAAAATCACGGTCAATGCTGGGGCGTTCATTGTGGTGTTCCCGAAAATAATCGACAATCCCATCTTTCACCACTTGTGCGCCAAACATGGAATTACGAATTTCTGGCGATGAGCCATGAAATTCAATGTGCAAGGTTTTATCGGGCGTAAACACGCTGTCCCAAGGAAATTCATGGCACAGTTTGTACAAAGCCGGTTGATCAAACGCTTGCTCGCTTAACAAGATCAATTGCACCCGACTCGCGAGGCGTGACCACAAGCAAATGGAATAAAGCGTGCTTAGATCGGCTTCCCCATAAACACCTTGCGGACTGACTTTGGATACGCGGAATTTTAATGCGTTGAGCTCTTCTTCCAAAAGGTATTCCAACCCTTTGGCGCAGCTGACGAACAATGGATAAGTCATTGGATATAAGGCCTTAAATAACGAAACAGTGCTTTGCCTGCTCCCGTGTGGCGTTCTTTGCTCAGTTCATCGGTGGCTTTTTTAATGAGTTGCCGAAGTTGTTGCACGTCTTCGGGCTGGTATTGATTGATAAAATCGGTGAGCGCATCTTTGCCATCATGGAGCAAACGCGTTCGCCAATGTTCAACGTCATGAAATGCGGCCGTTTGTGTGCTTTCTTCGGCCAGCAACTGCTCGTAAGCCCCCACAATTTGTTCGCTGTCACCACCCCGCATTAACTTGCCAATGAGCTGCGCTTGACGACGAATAGCGCCATGGCTTTTCAACGCTTTTGCATCGAGGATGGCGCGCCTGAGGTTGTCTGACAAGGGCAAGCTGTCTAGTTTTTCAAGGCTCAAGCCGATCAATTTCACGCCTATTTTTTGCAGGGCATCGGCATCACGTTTTTTTTGTGATTTACTTTTAGGTTCATCCATTGGAAGTCCGTCTTATTTAAAGTTACCCCGGCTGCTGTTTATGGTGGCAGTTGGGGTGAATTCTGGCTTTAATTATACACTGGTATTGGGTCGGTGTGCGAACCTTCGACCTGGCTGGCACGATTACGCAGATAAGTGCGACCAATCGCAAAAAGATTGTAAAACAAGATGATGATGAGCAACGAATGCAGCCACGTCACCGTTAAATATTTAAACACAGGCAACACCATCAGCACGCCCAAGCAGCCGGCAAGGCTTAAGACCAGGGTTTTTTTAAGCGGGATCTTTTTTTGTTGCAAGAACGCCAAAGTGGTTAACGGTTGTTGCATGGCACCTGCGGTTGTCATAATAGGAAAAGCAACCGCGGGAGATACATTTAATAAAAACAACACACCTTGCACCATCGCAAATAGGCCAATGCCCACAGAGGTGAGTGCGCCACACACCACCATGGCGGCAAAACCCACCATTAACTTCCATGAATGCAATGCAATCAAGTCACCACCGACGGGTAAAAGCTTGAATTCATGGCAAACCAATAAACAAATGATCAGGAGAAAGCAACACATCATTGCCAAACGAATGGCTTGTTTGCTTAAGCGACTGACCACAGTACCGCCTATGATGCCACCTAAGCAAGTTCCTGCCACCAAGGTGAGCAGCGTTGTTAAATCCACTTCCACAATTTGCATGAAAAACAAGGACTCAATGGTGCCGGGTATGACTTGTGCACCATTGTTCACAGCCGGTAATTCTTCATCAGGAAATGTGCCCAACAGCTTGGCCAGCGCAATATTCACTGCAAAACTGCCTACACCGATGGTATCGGCAATAAAGGCGATGACGCCGCTGATGGATAGTTTAGCGTAATCTTTTCCGGAAATTTTTACCGATTTTTGCTGCTTGAGTTGATAAATCATCACCGCAACACAGATTAAGCTTAAACACAAAACGCTGATAATAATTAGCTTAATGCTCATTTTTTTCTCAACAAATAAAATGGATTAGAACTTACCATAAACCCAGTAGTTTAATCAAAAAAGATTATGAAAATATTAAGGCGGTGTGAGCTACAGGGCAACCGCATGTGTGCATTAAAAAATGCCACGTAGGGGTAAGCACAGCGTACGCACCAAAACTGGAAAAATATGCCTAGTAATTCTACACTTAAAGTACAAGTTGCAACTTGAGGCAAGATCAATGACTAAACATCAAAAACTCCAGGCCCGTGTAGCAAAACATTCCAAATTATCTCCTGGGGCCAATACCCAATTCCGGCGTCAGCCCACCCTAAAAGAACAAATGAGCAATGACGGTCCTATTGATACGGATGCCGAATTCAGGTACCGAAACATGAATAACAGTTCAATTGATACCGAAGGTGAATTCAAATACCGAAACCTCAATAACAGTTCAATTGATACGGTGGGTGAACGCAAAGCGCGTGGTCGTGATAATGCTCCTGAACCCGAGGAGCCCTCATCCACTTTTCGACCTAAATAATTGTCAACCGTGAGACATTTCTGCATGAAAAATGAGACTGTGGCAAATAGGGGATTTTGCTGCAGTGTGGTATAATTTCGAGTAATTATTAAACAATCATTGTCAACAGGTATTTTTAATGGCGCATCGTCCCCGCAAGCGGTTTGGTCAAAACTTCTTACAAAACCATCATATCATTGAAAACATCATCAGGGCACTCAATCCCCAACCCAGCGATGCAATTGTCGAAATCGGCCCAGGGCTTGGCGCGTTGACCCAACCGTTATTACGCAGTGTTCAACATTTGCATGCCATTGAGATTGACACGGATCTGCAAGCGCATTTGGCGGCAATGCCTTGGGCGCGAGACAAATTAACGGTTATTGGCGCCGATGCGTTGACCATTGATTATAGCCAGTTCGGTGAAAAGGTCAGAATCATTGGCAACTTGCCCTACAATATTTCCACACCGCTGTTGTTGCACCTTTTGCATGCCGTTTCTCATATTGACGATATGCATTTTATGTTGCAAAAAGAAGTTGTCGATCGCATAACGGCGAGCCCTGGCTGCAAAGCTTATGGGCGTTTAAGCGTTATTGTGCAGTATTTTTGTGAAGCCCAACCGCTGTTTGATGTTCCCCCCACCGCGTTTCATCCTGCTCCAAAAGTGGAGTCTGCTGTGGTTCGTCTAACGCCTCACCCAGTGTCACCGTACCCGATGGTTGCTTTTTCACATTTGGAGCACATTGTGGCCCAGTCATTTGCCCTGCGTCGCAAAACCCTGGCCAATAATTTAAAACCTATCATGACGGCCAATGATTTAGCCGCCATGGGTATCGATCCGGGTTTGAGACCTGAGCAAATAAGTATAATGGAATACGTCCAACTAGCGAAATTTGTTAACAAATAGTGTAAAATAAATGGAGTTTATTCATCATGGAGACCATGTTGTTTCGTAGCGATAAAAAAAGGATAAAACCAATCCAAACCAAATCCCTAAAAGATCTAACGTCCATCTTGGCCCCGGCTTTATTGTTGGCAGACGGAAAAAGACAAGAGTTATTGCTAAAAATAACAAAATCAAGTGGGTTTGAAGCATCGCGTTTTGACAATTTTTGTTTAAGTTTAATTTATCGGGTGGCAAATTATTGTCAAAATTTGCCTGAAACCAGCAACAGTTATTATTCACAGCCTGGTGGTTTGCTTGATCATGCTTTAAACCGTACCCAGGCCGCGTTGCAAATATTCCGTCAATTTATAGCTCAAGGTGAAGAGGGTGAATTATCCGAAGAACAAAAATTATGGCTTTACGCCTTATTTTCAGCGGCTATGTTGCAAGGCATAGGCAAGCTGCAAGTGGACTATTGTCTTCATTTGTTCGATAGCAATGGTCAACTCATTAAACAATGGCAGCCTTTGCTGGAAACCATGGATGGCATGGGCAATTATTACAATTATGAATTTCAGAAAAACAACGACGATGATCTCCGTCGTCGTTTAAATTTGTTGTTAGCGCGGCAAATCATGCCGGCCAATGGTTTTGCCTGGATAACCTCAAACCCTCAAGTGTTGGCTATTTGGCTAGCGTTATTGGATGAAGATTCCGGCTCAATGACCACCTTGCGGGCTATTTTGGAACGTGCAGATGCCATCGCTATTCAAAATTCTTGGAATGATCTCATCAACAACAACCCCCATGGTCGCTTGGGCCGAGGGGGTCGTATTGGCACGTTTATTGATGCCACGCCTGATTATTCACCGGCTCAAGAGCGTCTCATTGCCGCTGATTTTATAAGGTGGGTGGCTGATGCTTTGGCAAAAGGTCTGTTTGTGATGAACCAACCACCGTTTGCTCTTGTGGCTGGCGGTATGCTGATGACACCCGAAGTGTTTAAATTTTTTGCACGTCACCACCATGAATATAAAAATTGGTTGGCGGTGCAAAAAGGTTTTCTCAGTTTGGGGATCCATGTGAAAGGCGCTGACGGCAATGCTTTAAGCCGTGTTCAACATAAAAACGAAACCTTGGAAGGGATTTTGGTGGAGAAGTATGAAATGCTATTGCCAGAGCAATTGCAAGTGAAAAACTCGCACACCAATGAAGTCACTACGGTTAAATCCATCGAGTTGACCCACCAACAGGGTGGTGCGGTGTTGCATCAATTGTCTTTACAGGGGCAATGGCAGCCTATGCCAGAGGCCCCTGCTGTTCATATGCGAATGGGAAATAAATTGGGTGGCTGATTATGCGATTGGTGATCTCCAGGGCTGCTTCGAACCGTTGCAACGTTTGTTGCAACATATTCATTTCGATCCCGATACGGACAGGCTTTGGTTTGTGGGTGATTTGGTCAATCGCGGCCCTGATTCGTTAGCGGTGTTGCGTTTTATCAAAACATTGCCCATTGCTCCTCGTATCACGCTCGGCAATCACGATCTGCATTTTTTAAACACGGTGTTTGGCCCGACACCTCGCCCACAAGCGGATGACACTTTGCACGATCTATTAACTGCTCCTGATTGCGAGGAGCTTGCCCATTGGCTGCGACAACAGCCCCTGTTATACCACGACAGCGTGTTAAACATTGTCATGTGCCATGCCGGTATTGCACCAATGTGGACCTTGCCACAAGCAAAAGCATTGGCCCGCGAGCTGGAGAATGGCCTAACCGGCCCCCAGTACCACGAATTTTTTGCCGCCATGTATGGCAATGAACCCTCGGGTTGGTCTGATGCGCTAACTGGATATGCCCGTTTGCGGGTGATTTGTAATTATTTTACCCGCATGCGTTTTTGTGATGCTGAGGGAGGGTTGGTGTTCAATTACAAAGGCACATTAAAACAGGCACCTGGCCATCTTTTCCCCTGGTATGCTGTGCCAGGTCGATGTAAAATCAATGCTGATATTGTGTTTGGTCATTGGGCTGCCTTGCAAGGAAAATGCCCTCTTTCAAATATCCATGCTATTGATACAGGCTGTTTGTGGCATGGAAAACTAACCGCATTGCGTTTGCAAGATAGGCAACGTTTTTCGGTCCCTGGATTACAATGAATTTTCAACCCTACGTTGTTGTTTTAATTGGTTTATTTTTCATCGGTAGCGT
>CAZGKX010000051.1:3985-7330 GCA_964525945.1 uncultured Legionellaceae bacterium | reverse complement strand
CTTCAGAATTTTATCGATGGACGGTTGATCCAAAGGCTGAGCAACAGCATGTCGATATGGCCCAGCAGCGGCTGCAGCGGGCGATGAAAAACCCTGAGTATTTATTGGAGCATTGGATTGAATTGCCAACCTCACCCGCTGCGCGTAAGCAGCAGGTGTTTCATTTAAATCTTCGCGAGGCAATCTTATTGGCCTTGCGTTACAATCCAAATATTCAAAATGCTGAATTAGACCGTATTATCCAACGTTATCAATTACGGCTTGCGCAAAATGAATTCGAAGTTCAATATGCTCTAGGTGCGACAGCCATGGTCACCAACGCCAATTACAGTGGTGTGGGAAGCGCGTCCACTCGAAGTTATTTGGCCACGCCGGAATTTAATGTCAAAAACAAATTAGGCACCGAGCTGTCTTTAAATATGGACAATAATGTCGCTGTCGATGGCAACTACAATCCGCTGCTTAATCTTGCCTTTAAACAGCCGTTGTTGCGTGGTTTTGGCAAAAAGATCAATGAGGCCAGTTTGTTGAATGCGATTGATAATGAATGGCTCAATAAGCTAAGTTTAAAACAAGCGGTTATCGACCAAGTGACCCAAGTGATAACGGCCTATCGAGCGCTTATTCTGAGTGGCAACAATTTGCAAACCCAACAACGGCAATTGGCAGAAGCCCGCAAATCGTTCAGCACCAATGAAAAGAAAATAGCGGCGAGTCAATTGGAACCCACGGCCAATGTGCAACAATCCTATCAAATCGAATCATTAAGTTTGATGGTGGAACAAGCAGAAAATGAGTTCACCACCAGCGCACAAGATTTACTGCAATCCATTGGCCTTGATCCGGAGATGCATTTGGCAGTGCCCAATGATGTGAGCATGACAAATATCGTCATACCGAGTGTTGATGCCGCTGTTGCCCGGGCATTGGAGCATAACGTGCAGTATCTGGCCTTAAAAATGGCGTTGCGGGCCGATGAACGAGCTTATGTGGTTGCGCAAAATCAACAATTATGGCAACTGGATTTAACGGCAAATGTACAAGCCGGCACAGTAACGGGCGTCGATCGCACCGCCAATAATTTCAGCGGCATTTACAATGGCAACAATGTCACTGAATCAGCCGGTATTACCTTAACCATACCGTTGCGCGATATCAATCGCCGCAACATGTTAATCACGGCCAAAATTGCATTGGAAAAAGATCGATTGAACATCATTGCCGCGAAACGTGCGCTCATCACCACCATTAAAAACACCATAGCCACCATCCATAGTTTGGCAAAACGTTATGAATTAGCCAGTAAACAAGTGAATTTGGCCGCCCGCTCTTACGAGCTGGAGAAAAAAAAACAACAAGCCGGTATTGCCAGTGCGTTGGATGTCAACAACACTCAAAATCAATGGATTCAAGCGCAAATGGGTCTTATTGGTGCCAAAATAGCTTATCTTAACCAATTATCGGCGTTACAGCGTTTACTTGGCACAACATTGGATGATTGGCAAATCAAATTGAGGTACACCGGATGAGGTTCTTTCGAAAAGGTTTACTGCTGATGCTTAGCATGGTTTTATTGGCTTGTGGTCATCAAGACAAACCGAGCACTCTCGCCATGAGCGTTTATAAGGTCAAAATGACGACCATGCACAATGCATTGCACTACATTGGTGTGGTTCAGCCGCTCACCGAAAACCCCATCACCAGCCCCGTGGAAGCGGTGGTGGAATCCATGCCACATCATTTCGGGCAACGCGTTGCAAAAGATGACGTGGTCTTTACCTTAAATTCCACAGAATTGCAGCGGCAATACAATGACATGTTGACCGATTATTTAAAAACAAAAGACGGCTATACCATTGCCAAAGCCAAATTCATTGGCACAGAAGAGCTGTGGCAGGCCGGTTTGTTGTCTAAAAACAATTATTTGAGTGAAAAATCGAGTTTAAACACCGCTCGTATATCCTTGATACAAGCGACTCATAAACTCACTGAAATGCTAGAAAAAATGGGAAAAAGCGAAGAAAGCCCTGCCAATTTAAGTTTGGCCGAGTTTGATAAAGTCCGTTTGGCATTAAACAGCAAGCACAACCTTATTTATTTAAAAGCACCCAAAAGTGGTGTTTTGCTTTATCCACCGAAAATGGGGGATGATCGAACGTCGCGCATAGCCAGTGGTTCGCCGGTGAAAGCCGGCCAAGTGGTGGCGTTGGTAGGGGATTTAACGGGCATTCGTGTGGAAATTGATGTTCCTGAAGTGGAGGTCAGCGAGCTTCACATTGGCTTACCGGCCACCATCCGCGGCATTGCCTTTGGCAATCAAGCATTGCATGGTAAGTTGACCGGTATCAATGCCCAAGCCTCCGCAGCCAGCGGTGGCGCGCTACCGACTTTCACGGCCGTGGTTGAAGTGCATAGCCTTACCCTGAAAGAGCAAAATTGGGTGAAAGTGGGCATGAGCACCTCCATCGAATTAACCGTCGATAGCCATGATAAATTGACCATACCCATTGCAGCCGTCAAACAAGACATGGGTAAAAGCACGGTACAACTTCGAAACACGGCCGGAAAAATCATTGCGCGCCACGTGATCACCGGTGCTGTTTATGATGATCAAGTGGTGGTTGAATCAGGCTTAAACATCGGTGACGAAGTGGTGTATACCCGCAATCCGTATCCGTAAATCAATATTTTTTCTATAATAAAACGTAACAAAACTATAAAACTCAAACGCTTACGTTTAACACGGCATTGATTGACTATTTTGTATATTTTATAATCTATAATAAACAATATAGACGTCTGCAACAGAGCATAAAAATGCCCTTAGACTATAAAGCTTTAGTGATTAGTGGGGATAAAGTCACGAGTGGTGCCAGAGCGACACACGCTGTGCAAAAAGCAACCTTGCCCACCGAGTCTCATAAAACATGGATTATAAAAAAAGTGGGTGTGCCAGAAGAGGCTCGCCGCGAGGTGCTTGCCCAAGAATTCTTTCGGTTAATCATCCCTCATCAACCGGAAACCCGCCTTGCTTTTGACGCCGATACCAATGCTTATTATGTGTTGTCCGAAGAAGTACCTGGCTATCGCAATCTACCGGTAGGTAAATCCCATCGGTTTGGCAATGGCACATACACCGGGTTGGGCCAGCCCATGGTGGTCGCGTTATTCTTGCAAGAAGTTGATTTAAAAAATGGCAATATTGGTCTTGATCATCAAAATCGAGTGATCAAAATCGATGGAGATTGGTGTTTTGCGCCCTTGAATGGCTGGATTCAGCCACTGGATATTACCCCCGCAGGTATCGCCCAGCTTCCTAATCTTGATCCCAGACATTTTCAGCCC
>CAZGKX010000051.1:0-3975 GCA_964525945.1 uncultured Legionellaceae bacterium | reverse complement strand
AACTGGCTTGATTTCTATGAAGAGGCCCATGCTAACCCTCGGGGTGGCCAGATCGTTGATCCCAAGTTGCGCTCAAATGCATTTTTTCGAGCGGAGGTCAATGAAGCACTGTTAAAAATATCGTTGCTTTCCGATCAAATGATTGAGCAATTTGTTAGCGTTTATATGGATGGGGATGTCGATAAAAATGATTGTATTCAATTTTTTAAAACAAGACGTGATCAGTTGTGGGTAAGCGCTAAGCAAAATCCTGATTTCAATGCTTATTTACAAACAACAGCAGCGGCTGAAACGCAAAGAAATTTTGTAACCCAAATGGAGGCCTTTCAAAGAGAGACGATGTTGCGTTATCAACAAGATTGCCATGTGTTATTGGATTGTCTTAACACTCCGGGGGCCAACCTTGCATCTGACAAAGCATCGTTAGCCACTGCAGATTTTCGAGCTTTAACGCGGGAAAGAGACCAATTAAATCAAAGAGTCCGGCAAAAATGTTTGGATCTACTGGATAAAATAAAAGATAACGCTCGCGTTGATACTTTGGTGGTGGATACGACGCTTGCTGAGTTTTATACGGCTAAAAAAGCTGAAATCAGCCAGAAAAACATCGATTTTTTTCCATCATTGCTGCAAGAATTGGAAGACCTTCAAAAATCGTTGGCAGAATCGAGCCAAATTAGCGCCGTATTGGCAGAAAGTGGCGCCTTGCGAAATGACGCGGGTCCTTTCACCTATGGTAAATTGTCAAAAGCCGAACGCATTGAAGCTGCTTTGGTCGCTACCCCTGTACCTTTGCGTGCCACTGTTATTACGCAAGATGGCCCGGCCAATGCTGTGCAAAAGGCCATTGCCTCACACAGTGGAGTCTTACAAAGCCATACGGCATTGAAAGATGGGAAAATTGATGAAGACAAATCAGCACGTTTCAAACGATTAAGAGCTCGTTACCAGGAACAACGCGTTCAAGCTAGCGACGTGTCCGTGAAGGAAACCCTGTTGCATGTTCCAATCAATACCCATTCTAAAGTTTAGTCCCCCGCCAGTTGTTACACCATCCATGCACATTTATTTTGTGGTCTATAATTATCAAATGTGATCTAACTTAGAGCTTTCAATGCCTGTAGAGTTTAAAGAGCTGCTGGTGAGTCAAGACCCGGTCAACAGTTCCGCTAAACACACTCATGCCGTCCAAAAAGGGACGTTACGTAACGATCCCACCAAAAAATGGATCGTAAAAAAAGTCCTTGATCCCAACCAAGCCAAACGTGAAGTACTTGCGCAAGAGTTTTTTCGATTATTCATTCCCCATCAACCTGAAACTCGCCTGATGTGGGACGCTGACAGTGGTGTGTATTACGTCTTATCCGAAGAAATACCCGGTTATAAAAACTTACCCAGCGGCCATGCTGCAGGGTTTGGGGATGGCACATACACAGGTTTAGGGCAAGCCATGGTGGTGGCCTTGCTTTTGCAAGAAATTGATTTTAAAAATGGCAACGTCGGCCTCGATGATCACAACCGAGTGATTAAAATCGATGGGGATTGGTGTTTTGCTCCACTGAATGGCTGGAAAAATTCCTTAAGCATCACGCCCGATGTTCTTGAGCAGCTCCCAAGTATCCATAGCCCCGATTTTATACCGCACAATTGGCTTGATTATTACTATGAGGGCATTGCTCAAGCTCATCCAGGACAAATCGTGGCCCCTTCATTGCGAGACAATCCGCAATTTCGTACAGAAGTGAATGAAGCCTTGTTTAATATTTGTTTGCTGCCAGATAGCTTCATCGAGGAATTTGTTGCGGCGTATATTGACACTGATCCACAACTTTTTGTGCGTCTTATTAAAGAACGCCGTGACCAGTTATATGCCAGCGCTTTGCAAAATCAATCGTTTATTGAGTATAAAAAATTGGCATCTCAGAGCGGTGCGTCGAGCTTTTTTATAAAGCATCTGTGGACCTTCCAAGCGAACAATACTCCCCTTCGTGATGCTGGCAAGAATGGCTTAATGACGAGGGGCGCGAACGCTGAAAATAGCCTTTGGGAGCCGTATATTGAATGTGAAGATATTTTAGAACATATGAAATTATTGAACAATGAAACGTTGAATACACGTGTAACAGAATGTGTGGCATGGGTTACTCTCAGCGAACCAGATACTGTAATTTTGCTCAATGAACAACTAAAAGCCGAGCTTGTTCAAGCGTTGTACCCAGAATGTGCAAAACTACTGGATTATGCAGCATCAAAACACATGGATGTCGCCAAAGAACGCGCTTTGCTGGCCGTGTATAATTATCAAGAATTATCCATGTTACGATTAAACCTTCTGGGGATCCTCCAACAAGACTGTAAACATTTATTGAACGAAATAAATCAAAAGGGCCGGGTAAATATTGCCGGTGTGGTCGATGAAGCAATGGACAAATTTCTTGCCGATTATAACAATGTTCTGGAAGAATGTGATGTCCTCACTACTGCGAAAACATTGAGCGCTATCAACGATGCCTTAACCACCTCCGAAATAGTGATGGTCCTTGCGCATAGCCAGGCATTAAGAGAAAAAACGGGTTATTCCATCGAAGGCGAAATGGCGGCACAATACTTGGATGATGCTTTGGTGAATACCCCATCCTTTTGCGCGGTACGGTGATGAGCCAAAATGGACCGCCTAATGCTGTACAAAAAGCCCTTGCGGAAACTTCCAGTCGTAGCGCAGAAAATACGGTTCGATTTATCGAATTGAGGGATAAATACCAAGAACAACGAAGTGCTGCAAATGAGGTGCCTTCAGTCGTTGGTCTAAAAAAATAGGCAGAAGATACCCCGCACCATTGTTGGATGAATTTTTGTGGTCTATAATTACACACATATCCATCATCCAAGTAAAAATAAGTGAAATGATGCAGAACGATAAGGAATGAAAATGACCGATAAATTCACATTGCTCGAACGCAATTACCCTGAAGATGAAATTGATGCTGACCATCAGCACATTCGTGATTTACGCAATGAGGCCCGCGCTCTTCGTGAAGAACACAACGTCTTGGTACACCAAGTGTGGGATATTGACGACCGCATTTCCAAGAGCAAAGATACAGCGAACATTGAGCTCTTGGAAAAAGAAAAAGCTGCGTTATTGACTAAAATTGAAGCCTCTGGCAACGTTGAAAAAGTTAAAGAATTGGTGGAAGAAATAAAAGCCTTGGAGATTGCTGTGGATGGTCACTCTGATATTAATGATCATTCCCCTTATATATTATAGGCTTATGTCTGCCTCAAGGCATTACCAACAATAGGTGAAAATGCCATTGATTGCATTAACCAATATAAGTAAAAAATACCAGATTGGACCCATTGAAAGCACGGTGCTTAAAAACATCTCCATTGCCATTCATGGCGGTGAATTGTTGGCCATTGTGGGGGCTTCTGGCTCTGGAAAATCCACGTTAATGAACATCATTGGGTTATTGGACAAAGCATGCCACGGCCAATACCTGTTCCAAAATCGTGATATTGCGGGGTTGGATGAGGATGAACTGGCAACATTGCGCAATCAATCGATTGGTTTTGTGTTTCAGCAATTTAATCTTTTGCCGCGCTTCACCGCCTTGCAAAATATAGCGCTCCCTTTAACGTATCGCGCCATGAGTCCTGTAGAAATCAAACAACGTGCTTTAGACGTGTTGCATGCTGTCGGCATGCAAAAATTTGCTGAACACCGTCCCACTCAACTTTCAGGGGGGCAACAACAACGTATAGCGATTGCCCGCGCTTTGGTCGGCAATCCTGATGTGATTTTGGCCGATGAGCCAACTGGTGCTTTGGATTCCTCGACAGGAAAAGACATCATGCATTTATTTTTAAGCTTACAGCATGCCGGCCGCACCTTGATTTTAGTGACCCACGATGAACATATTGCAAAACAATGCGCGCGCCAAATCACCTTAGCAGACGGTCAAATTGTTTCGG
>CAZGKX010000050.1:17775-20550 GCA_964525945.1 uncultured Legionellaceae bacterium | reverse complement strand
CCGCCAATGCGCCTGGGTATGCGATAAACAAATCACCCACAGAAGTTTGTCGACTGTTGTTGGACAACCCTGCAATGTCACATTCTGTAATTGGCTCTGCTGTCCACTCACTTAATAGCACATTAAGTTTCATACATTCCTCACATGACAGGTTGATCAGGCGGTATATCCAGGATACGAAGCGAAGCACCCATGACTTTGGCAAACAAGGGCCCTGCCACGGCCGCTCCATAATACCCCAGTTGACGGCTGGGTTCATGTATAAATACAGCAACAACCAATCGCGGATCAGACACCGGCGCTATACCAATAAAGCTGGAAATGTAGCGCTTGTCTTCATAACCTTTTTTCCCCGCTACGCGCGCGGTACCTGTTTTACCAGCAATGCGATAGCCGGGTACCATGGCTGATTTTCCTGTGCCATTGCTGACAACAGCTTCCAACATGTTAAGCACTTCATTCGCCGTTTTTGGGTTAAGCACCTGCACCCCTGTTACAGCTTGTTGTTGATTGTGCAATAAGCTAATGGGCAGCAGTTTGCCTTGATTCGCAAACACAAGGTACCCTTTCGCCAGTTGCATAGCCGTGGCTGATAAACCATAACCAAAACTCAAGGTCGCCAACACGAATGGATTCGCATCAGCTACTTTAACAATGGCCCCTTCGGTCTCACCTGGGTACCCACTCTCCGTGCGTTGACCTATCCCACATCGCGTTAATATGCCAATCAATTGTTCGGGGGGACTGGTCAACACCATTTTAGTCACACCCACGTTGCTCGAATTACGTAACACCCCGGTTACGTCCAAAACACCATAGTTGTGCACATCACGAATGGTATGGCCATGCACGATCATCCAGCTCGGCCGTGTATCAATAATGGTATCGGGGGTAAAGTTGCCTGCATCCAGCGCACTGGCAATACTAAACGCTTTGATCACAGACCCCGGCTCAAATGAATCGGTCAACGCTTTGTTTCGGTAGCTGTCCAACGTATAGTGGCTGCGCGCATTGGGATTGAAAGATGGGGAATTGGCAATGGCTAATACCTCACCGGTTTTGGCATCCAAGACCACGACAGAACCAGATTTCGCACCAAATTTTTCAAGGGTATTTTGCAATTCATGGTATGCAAAAAATTGAATGCGTCGATCAATACTCAATTGCAATATGTTGCCAGGACGTGGTTCTTTGATGACATCCAACTCCTCAATGATACGACCCATGCGATCTTTCACCACCCGTTTTTTGCCGCTGATACCGACTAACCAATGCTGGTAAGCAAGTTCTAGGCCTTCAATGCCGTTGTCATCAACATTGGTAAATCCCAATAATTGCGCTGTGCTGTCAGCTTCAGGATAATAACGTTTAAATTCTTGTTGGAAATTGACCCCAGGTATTTTTAATTCCGAAATTTCCTTGGCCAGCATGGGTGTCAACTGGCGTTGCAAATAAACGAATTCTCGCCCTTGAGCGGCTTTAACACGTGCCGATAATTGAGAGGGCTTAACCCCTAGTAATTTTGATAACAACACGAGTTGTTTTTCATTTGGAGAAAAAATTTTAGGATTGACCCACAACGACTCAACAGGTGTGCTTATTGCAAGTGCGGCACCCTGCCGATCAATAATCATGCCACGGTAAGCGGGGATATCGATCGTGCGTAAACTTCTAGCGTTGCCTTGGCCTTGCAAAAATTGCCGGTTAAGTACTGTTAAATCCACCATTCGCCATAAAAGCACAGCCAAAATCATCAGAAAAAAAAATGCTAAGAACAATAACCTCGCTTTATGACGATTTGGCTTCATCTTACACGCAATAATTTGGTCTGTTTATCCACCGGCAACACCATGTGCAATTTATCTTCTGCTAATTGCTGTACCCGAGAGGGGGTAGCAAGGCTTGCTTGTTCTAACAACAACTGGCCCCATTGCAGTTGCAATTGATGTTCCTGTTGTTCAGAACTCTCCAATTGACTCAACGTCATGCGATGCATATTGGTCACATACACCACCGCCAGCGCGCTCATCAATACGATGAGCAACAACGCCAATTGACCACAAATTTGCTTGGATAAGCGCATATCCCCTAATTGGCCGTGAAAAAAATCGCTTTGGTGAATATCTCTTGCTGCAGCGTTCATGCTATTTTTTCTCCTATTCTAAGTACAGCACTACGAGCACGTACATTTTGTTGTATTTCTTCCTTGGTTGGCATAATGGCTTTGCCCACACGTTTAAAATTGGTCTTGATTTCATTGGCTCTAACCGGCACACCTCGGGGCGGTTGAATGCCTTGTTCTTCACTGCGCATAAATTGTTTAACAATTCGGTCTTCTAACGAATGAAAACTAATGATGGACAAACGGCCCCCAACAGCCAGAGCATCTAAACATTGCTTCAAAATTAACGTTAAATCCGTTAATTCTTGATTGACGTGAATTCGAATCGCTTGAAACACGCGCGTTGCAGGATGTTTGTGTTTTTCCCATTTGGGATTGGCTTCTTTGACAATTTCAGCCAATGCCGCCGTTGTTTCTATCGGCGCATTTTGTCGTGCTTCCACAATGGCGCGTGCAATTCGACCGGCAAAGCGCTCTTCGCCATATTCCCTAAAAATAGCGGCCATGGCAGTTGCTTCCGTTTCGTTCACAAAACGTGCGGCATCAAAAGGTTGGCTTGAATCCATGCGCATATCGAGTGGGCCTTGTTGCATAAAGCTAAACCCCCTTTCTGGATTGTCCAATTGGGGCGAAGACACGCCTAAATCCAACAA
>CAZGKX010000050.1:4015-17765 GCA_964525945.1 uncultured Legionellaceae bacterium | reverse complement strand
TCTATACGTTTAAAAAAGTATTTTACCGATCATTGCCATCAATTTTTCCAAATACGTCAAGCTCTTTGGCAAAGGTTGCTAATTGTGCAAAAGAACCATGCATAATTTTAAAACGGGCATCATGGGTAAAGTGTTGCTGCGCATAAGCAATTGCTTCTAAATCTTTATCAATCGCGATCAAGCGCCCTTTTTCATTCAATTGGCCTAAAATAGCCCGGGCATGGCCTCCACGCCCAAATGTTCCATCCACATAAATGCCATCAGGTTTAATGGCTAAACCTGTTAACGACTCATGTAATAAAACGGATTGATGCATTGTCATTTTATGGTTCATCACAAAGAAAACGTTTTCATTTCATCGGGCAATCCATCAACATTCGACGCTTCATCTTCCAACCACTGCGTGCGTCGGGATTGCCATAAACCTTCATCCCAAATTTCAAATTTATTGCCTTGCCCAATCATAACGACGTGCTTATCAAGTTGCGCATAATCCCTCAGCAAAGGCGGTAATAATAAACGCCCATGGCTGTCCAATTCGATATCAGTCGCATGTCCAATCAACAACCGTTGGATGCGACGAGCTGCTGCATTAAAACTGGGTAACTTTTGCAAGTTTTTTTCAATGATTTGCCATTCTGCAGCGGGGTAAAGCAATAAACAGGTTTCTTCTGTATCAATGGTCACCACAAGGGAAGCATCGCCTTTGCCGCCCAATTCCTCACGATAACGAGTTGGGATAGCCAAGCGACCTTTTCCATCAATTGTTATGGCATTTATTCCACGAAACATGATTTTTTTTGTGGTTTTTTGAAAGTCCCCACAATTCTCCACTTTTTTATTATTTTAACCCACTTTTATACACTATAGAAACACATTTTCCCAAGCGTCAAGGCAAAAACGTTGTTTTTATTAAATAAATTCGATGCATTAAAAATTAATTAAACAATGTGGTCTTATATTGAATGAAGTGGATTATATGTGTTTCTGGTGGGGTTGGCTATTTTTTTAGCGACAAGCGTTTATTGGTCATTCACACACGGGGGCATCGTAAAAAAATATTCCCGCTTGCGCGGGAATAAGGCTGCCGGATCATAATAAGAAAAAACCTATCTACGGTAAGAAGAAGCATCCATTTCAACACTATCCGCTTGCAACCAAGCATCCTCAACAGTCATGGAGTGACCGTGTAGAAAGGCAGCGCAATAAGGATTGGAACGGTCAGCGTTGGTTAGCGCAAGTTGATCATCCAAGGTTAGCGTGACAAATTCTTGAAAATAATCAAGTTCGTTTTGATAATGGTCAGCAAGTGCAATATTGGATGCACGTTGAATGCCACCCCAAAAGCTGGGTTCTTTCTTGCCAGCACTGGACTTTAACCCTTCAGAAAAATAATACGTGGATGCGTGGTCTCGAACCGGTAGCATAAAATAATAACCTGCACCCAAAGCTCGGTATAAATCAGCAATTGCACCCGTTACGATCTCTTTTTGCCAATCATTATTTTCCCATTCTTCCATGGTCGTGGTTGGCAAGCTTAAAACCGGATAGCCTTTTTGACCGTTTGTTCTTGCTAAATGAGCCAGCCCACCTCCTGATTTAACGGAGAACAACGTGGTGCCTTCTTCATGATGAGAAGCATTACCAGGAAATAGAAAAACCACTTTTTTCGGATCGAGTTGGTGGTCGAGGCACAGTTTTTCAAAACCAGGTGTATCAAGAAACCCTTCAACTTGAATTATTTTCATACATTAAACTCCAATGGATTAAACAGTAAGGGAGCAACAGCCCCATTAAGCATGATCAGCGATCTTTTAATTTCGTTGTAAACAGCTCCTCTGGTTCCGCGAGGTCTGCATGGTGTGAAACATCCAAAATAGATTTTGATAAACCTGTTGGCTGTTGACCGTAACGGTGCGCAAAAAAACCTCCAAACCCAGAGGAAATAGCCACACCCGTTAAAATTGACGCGGTTGCCGTAAATGCTGCTTTTTCTACAACAAGGGCACCAATGAACGCAGCAAAACTAACACCTCCGATTGGAGTTATCGCTATCAGCCCTAAAGCCGCAACGACCGCAACAACGCCCAAGGCCTTGCCTAAATTTTGCCAAGCGACGGATTCATAACCCACCACCAATTGCGATAATAAGGCCAATTCCTCTTTGCTCTGGCCCATCAATAATTCATCATATTCTGGATCAGTTGGGTGAAGAAGAAGCCTGTTACAATGAAAAAGTATGTGGGTTAAGATGCGAAGCGATTCTGCATCTTCTAGGGTGAATTCCGGCAAGTTTTTTTCGCCAAGCTCATCATCAACACTTGCATTATCATGTTCATGCTTTGTTAGAAGTGGCCCGGCAATTGCATCGATTTCATCGAGAACATTATTTATAAAGGCAATCAATTCCAGATAGAAGGCTTCTTCTTGTTCATCGTGGTATACAGGGGCAAATGCATGGATTGAATCTTGCATGTTACGGGACCAAAGGGTAAATATTTCCGCTTCTGAGGACCCGTTTTGTGGAATTAATTGTTCGATCACCGCATATTGATAATGCACAGTTTCAATCTCTGTTGCAAACACAGACAAATATTATACACAAAGATCGATTTAAAATCAAACAATTGAACGACTTTTGAGACAGTTATTCCCTATCTTGATTCTTTATTCATTTCTGCCGCCAAGCGCACTCCCTGCAGAACGAGATCGGGAAGATGCTGATCATAAATCCCTTGTTTATCAAACAAAGAGGCAAAGCCACCCGTGGCGAGCACCAAAACGTCTTCATCACGAAACGCTTCTTTTTTAATGCGCTGAATCAGCTCCCGACAAGCCCCAAGTGCCCCATAAAAAACACCCGATTGAATGCTTTCAATGGTGGAACGTCCCACCACTTGATCGACTTTGATGATTTCAACGGAGGGCAGTTTTGCTGTATTGTTAGACAGTGCATCGACAGCCAGGCGTACGCCAGGCAGAATAACCCCGCCCAAATAGGCTTTTTGGGCGTTGATCGCACAAAACGTAGTGGCTGTTCCAAAATCAATCACAATTAAGTTTTTCATGGCGAAACGGTGAGTCGCTGCGATCGCATTGGCAATTCGATCAGCCCCGACTTCTATGGGATTTCGGTATTTGATATTTAAACCCGTTTTTACTCCTGCTTGCAGGAAAAAAGGTTCCACCTCAAAATATTTTATACAAGCGGATCGCAAGGAATAATCCAGTTGAGGCACCACAGAACACACAGCAATAGCGTCAATATCCTGTGGGTTGCAATTATTTTCACGCAAAACTGTTTTTAGAAAAATCCCCAACTCATCCGAAGTGCTCACCTTTGAGGTGTGACGAAAGCGAAGCGAAATTTCATCGCCTGCAAATACACCGCCATAAATATGAGAGTTGCCAACGTCAATGCAAAGCATCATGAAAAAATACTCAATGGTTTAAAAACACCGATAGTAAAAGGCGTGCTCAAAATATTCAAGGGCTGTGATCATTTTCTTTGCGCCCAACAACCTACCGTTAATTGTAACCCCGTTCTGCTGAATCATGGACATCTGCATCCGTTTGTTCATTGATCACATCGGTGGCATACGTTGAGACTGCTTTAGAGAGACCACTGTCCGAAAAAAAGCCTGATTTCCGAGCATTATGCGTCACACTGCTCGTCGCAATAAGTCCTGCTGTTCCGGCGGTCGTAATCCCTGCTCCCGCCGACACCGTCAATCCACCGATAGTACAAGAGGCTTGTGTAAGAGCCAATGCTGTTGCTTGCAATTGCAAAACCGCAGCCGCAGAAATCAAAAGACCACCACCGCCTGTCACAGGTGTCGCAAGTAGCCCTACGGTGATGGTGACCAAACAAAAGGTAATTAATAAGGAAGCCAAGGCTATCGACGGGATTTTATATTTAGCGGGTAGATATCCAGGCAATTCCTTAGCCAAAACAGCAAGTTGCGTAAGGTTGTCAAAATCGTCCGGATCATCGAGAGCCCTCATACATCGATACAAAACTTGATTCATTTGCCGCAGTACTTTTGCGTTTTTTTTATCAGCTGCCAACGTCAAAATGCAGGTTTCAATCTCTGACAATTGGTTCATACGATATAAAGCCTGATCATCATCAAGACCAATGACGATTTTTTGACCCCTCACCGTTAAAAAATCCTGCATTAAGGCATCAAACAATTTGCTTTCAGAATAAATTGACTGATAAATCTCAGTGTGCTCAAACAGAACGGGTTCATATTCAGCAGAGAGCCACTTTTTTTGGGCTACGTAAGGTTCGACCAACAATTTCTGGTCAATTTTCTCTTCTTGTTCACCCTGCTCCATGCCTAAATCATATTCATTGAGCTCTTGTTTACCGATTTTTTTGGAACGTCCGGTTTTACTCACCATATTCATTCTCTAGACTTAAATCAGGATAGTTTATAGTGTAGTTCATGCCCTAAAAAACCACAAACAGAATGTTATTTGACAATTATTTACAGCCCCTTAACCAAGTACTTTGTGATGCAAACAGTGGGTGGATGAGCAATGTTCAATGCGGAACCCCCGCGGTTCAATGTACGCAATTTTATCGGGATTTTTCTATGGATCGGTGGCCTAAGAGCATGGATGCTTTTCACATTCAAGAAAATAAAAAAGTCGGTCGATAAGCCGGGTTCTGTCGCGGACAATCATTCATCTGGGACAAACGTCACCGTTTGCCTCAAGCAACCTACCCGAATCCCGTACGGGCCGCACGTTATGATCTTGCGATCAAAAGGATTCCTATTTGGTCTTGCTCCGAGTGGGGTTTTCCCTGCCACGGCCTGTTGCCAGTCGTGCGGTGCGCTCTTACCGCACCATTTCACCCTTACCTAGGATTGCAAGCAACCTTAGGCGGTATATTTTCTGTGGCACTTTCCGTAGGCTCGCGCCTCCCAGGTGTTACCTGGCACTTTGCCCTTTGGAGCCCGGACTTTCCTCCCTTTAACATGTAAAGAGCGATTGTCTGACCAACTTTTCAAACATAATAGCAGAATGTGCATAAAAATGTTATCCCTGTTATTATAAATAAAAACAAAACCATGGGCAAAATAAGATTTAGGGATTGTGAAATATAGCCCATAACCCAGAGTGGAATGGACCATCATTTAAGCCAACTGAAACGTTGAATGGGAAAAAACAAACGAAAAGACAGCAAGACAGAGTAACCTATAGTGCTCAGAAAGAGCACTATGATTGCAATTTAGCGGGTACCAATGAATTCATCATCAAAATAACGCTTAAGTTTTGTACGTAATGTACCACGACTTACACCTAAAACCCGCGCTGCTTTTGATTGATTGTAACGCGTCATTTCCATCACCGTACGAAATAAAGGCCCCTCAATCTCTTCAATAATTAATTGATATAAATTAAGATTAGCATTTTTGCTGTTTACAGCGTTTAAATAACCTTTTACAGCGGTGACCACTTGCTGCGAAAGCGCTTCATTTTCTGATTGAACATCTTGTACCGTAACACTCATTATTCTTCTCCAAACTAAATTAAATATATTCAGCCAACCCATAGACCGAACATCATGGGTGATATAATAACAAATATCTCAAAGAGTGTAAATATTGTTTTAATGATATTCATTTATTAAGGAAAAATGATGTGCATGGCTTTGCAAAACGTATGCCAGCGAACAGATAAGCATCGCCATAGGCTGTAGAAAATAATTGTGCCGGTGGAGAAGATGCGCTTAATCGACTGTAAAACTTTCACCACACCCGCATTGCCCTGTTTGGTTGGGATTATTAAATACAAATTTATGATTTAATCCCTGCTTGATGTAATCAACATTCATACCTTTTAGATAAGGGTAACTCGCTTTATCAATCGCCAAAGTATAACCAGCATCCATTTTACAGGTGACGTCACTGTCCTTAGGACTAACAACATAATCAATCACATAAGAAAGCCCTGAGCAGCCCGTTTTTTTTACCGATAGACGCACCACACGATGCATGCCACCTTGTTGATTCATGTACGCCATAACACGGTTGGTAGCGGCATCGCTAAAGGATACACCACTTTCAGAACGGCTGGCGTGTTGCACAACTTCATTCATGATAACTCCTTAATTCATTTATTTTATCACAAACAATCTTTATTGTGTTTAGAATATCATCGCGGGTTGTGTAGCGTCCAATCGATAAACGAACCGAACTGTGGGCCAGTTCATCGTCTAAACCGAGTGCACGTAACACATACGATGGCTGAATGCTTGCTGAAACACAAGCTGACATCGTTGATATGGCGATACCGTGTAGTGCTGGCAACAAAGCTTGGCCATCAATACCTCGAAAACTTAAATTAAGGTTTCCAGCAACCCGCTGCTCTGGGTGTCCATTTAATTGTAGGCCTGGCAAGTGTTTAATGCCATCCCATATTTGCTGCCTGTACGCTAAAAAACGGGCTTGTTCCTCCACCCGTAACGACTCGCTTAATGCAAATGCCTCCCCCATACCCACAATTTGATGGGTTGGCAAAGTTCCAGAACGCAATCCGCCCTCATGGCCACCCCCATAACTTTGCGGTTGCAATCGGATCCTTGGTTTGTGGCGCACGTACAACGCTCCAATGCCTTTAGGGCCATAATTTTTGTGCGCTGAAAAAGACATTAAATCGACAGGCAGTGTTTTTAAGTCAATGGCTAAACGCCCGGCACTTTGTGCGGCATCCACATGAAACACAATGCCTTTGCCTTTTAATAATTGCCCAATGGCCGCGATATCTTGTATCACACCAATTTCATTGTTCACATGCATAATGGATACAAGCAATGTATCGTCGCGTAATGCGTGTTGCAAAACATTCAAATTCAACAAGCCATCCGATTCTGGCGCCAAATAAGTCACCTCAAAACCTTCTCGCTCCAATTGCTTAAAGGTATCTAAAACAGCTTTGTGCTCAGTCATCATGGTGATCACATGACGCCCTTTGCGTTGGTAAAATTTTGCAGCACCTAAAATGGCCAAATTATTGGCTTCTGTTGCCCCGGAAGTAAACACAATGTCGTCCACTGTTGCGCCAATGGCGACAGCCACTTGGGCACGTGCCTGCTCAACCGCTTGCAATGCTGCTTGGCCATAGACATGCTGCATGGAAGCAGGATTGCCAAAATTATCCAACGGCCCCATGCACAACAACATTTTTTCAATGACACGCGGGTCAATGGGGGTGGTGGCCATATAATCCAAATAAATAGGTTGTTTATTGCCCATGCAAATCCCTCTTTTTTATGGTGGTTTGCACGTGGGTTAAAATACCTCTTAAAATATTAATTTCCATTTCTTCAAGTTTAATACGATTAAACATGCGCCGTATGCGTTGCAATAAACGCTTGGGATTGGACGGTTTTAGAAAATCAATTTCAATTAAGACGGTACGTAAATGTGCATAAAATTGTTCGATTTGATCATTGGTGGCTAGATTATCTTGGCGAAGTTCGACTGCAGCCTTCGGGGCAAGCAATTTCATTCTAATTTCATAGGCAACGATTTGCACCGCTTGTGCCAAATTGAGAGAGCTAAAATCAGGATTGCTGGGTATGTTGATGTGATAATGGCTTTGCAACAATTCATCATTGGTGAGTCCTGCATGCTCTCGCCCAAATACAATAGCAATTTCGGTGTTATCCGGTGTTTCTGAAATCAATGTGGCAGCTTCAGCGGGTAGCAAGCCTGGTAACGATATTTCCCTCGGCCTGGCACTGGTTGCCAACACCAAATGGCACCCCTGCAATGCTTCTGTTAATGAATGGGTGACAACGGCTTCCGATAAAACATCGTAAGCCCCTGCCGACATTTCATGCGCACGGGGATCGGGAAATATTTTGGGTGTCACCAAATACAATCGCTGCAACCCCATCGTTTTCATGGCACGGGCGGTGGATCCAATATTACCGGGATGGGACGTGGCAACTAAAACAATACGAATGGCGTCAAATTTCATGGCATTGATCGATTAAAAACTGAAATATTACCATAAGCGTAGGCTTGTTCCTAATGCTTAGCACAGCACTTCCAAACGTCTAGATATTTATATATTTCTTCGTGATGGTGGGCACGCGTTGCTTTGCCCACCCTACATGGTTTTACCCGACATGACTATCAAATCCACGTTGAATCGCTCAAGAACATGATCATGTACATTGAGCCAGAAGCAGCTCGGTTATTTTCAATTAATATGCTAAAATCCCGTGCTTTGTTGTTAACAGGCCAAGACTATGCAACCTCTTTTAAATATTGCTATCAGCGCAGCTCGGCAAGCGGGTGATATTATTACGCGTCATTTAGAACAATTAGAGCACCTGAAGATCACCACCAAAGGTCGCAATGATTTCGTTTCAGATGTGGATGTTAAAGCTGAACAAGCCATTATTAATACCATTCATAAAGCCTATCCTGATCATGGTATTTTAGCAGAAGAAAGTGGTGTTCAGAATGATGATTCTGATACAGTTTGGATCATTGATCCTTTGGATGGTACCCATAATTATCTCCATGGTTTTCCATTTTATGCCGTTTCGATCGCCGTTAAAATCAAAGGCCGTATTGAACATGCTGTGGTTTACGATCCCTTGCGTCATGAATGTTTTTCTGCCACCCGAGGGCGCGGCGCTCGATTAAACGATCGACGTATGCGGGTATCCAAACAAACGGTGTTGAGTGCAGCGTTGTTGGGTACTGGTTTTTCGTTTCGTGACCCTAATTTAGCAAAACGTTATTTACCAACGTTTGAAACCATGTTTGGCTCATGCAGCGGTCTGCGTCGCACTGGTTCAGCGGTGCTTGATTTGGCGTACGTGGCCTGTGGGCGCTTGGATGGATTTTGGGAGTTTGGTTTAAAACCTTGGGATATTGCGGCCGGTTCTTTGCTTATTCAAGAAGCGGGCGGTTTGATCAGTGATTTACAAGGTGGGGAAGAGTTTATGCGCCTAGGTGATGTGGTAGCAGGTCCGCCTAAAGTGTTTAAATCGTTGCTGCAAACCTTAGCAAAAGTGTAATTAATTAAGTGTGGCGCGCAAGTTTATTGCACGCCTTGTTTTAACCCCAGGGCCAAAGGCAACTGATCCACCATGGTTGTGCCAATGCGCTTCGCAACCTGTTCGAACACACTGCGTTTATCCGTGTAATCAACCATGTCCTTCATTTTTAGGGTTTCGTGCAGCAGCTGCTCGCTGCTGGCAAACCCATCAATCAATCCTCGCTCTTTGGCTTGCACACCCGTCCAAATTAAACCAGAAAAAGTATCCTCATCAATTTTCAAACGTGCTCCACGCCCTTCTTTCACACGCGCAATGAAATTGCGGTGAATCACATCCAGCATCACTTGCAATGATTGCTCTTGGGCAGGATTGACGGGCGAAAATTGATCCAAAAAGCCCTTGCTTCGACCCGCAGTTTGCAAGCGACGTGTTACCCCTAATTTTTGCATAGCATCCACAAAACCAAAGCCGTTGTAGATGACCCCAATGGAACCCACCAAACTGGAAGGGTTAGCATAAATTTCATCAGCAGCGGCTGCAATGTAATAAGCAGCCGAAGCACACGTGTCTACGCACACCGCATACGTTTTAATCTTTGGGAATTTCTGCCGATAATAGCGAATCGTTTGATAAATATAATCCGCTTGGACAGGGCTGCCGCCGGGACTGTCAATGCGAATGATCAACGCTTTCAAACCCTTGTTTTTATAAGCCCTGCCAATGCCATTGATAAAGCTTTCTGCCCCACCTGGTTGCTCTGAACCAATGGCACCTTGCACATCCAACAAACCAACATGCGGTGTCATTCGCGCATTGGTGGTTTGATGACGCAGGGAAAAAAATAAGCAAACCGCCACCAACAGCAGCGCGAAAACACTCACTAATTTGATGACGCCCCAAACGCGCTGCCGCTTTTTTTCTTGAAAATGTTCAATGATAATTTGATGGAGTAATGCTTGTGTGTCCGGGTAATCAGTGGAAGAATGATTATTCATATTGCAGCGGCTTGATTTTACCAAAAGAATCCCTATGTTACGGTAAATAGGCAATAAATCAAAGGTAACTAACATGCGAATGGACAAACTGACTTCGAAATTTCAAATGGCCTTGGCGGATGCACAATCATTGGCGCTGGGAAAAGACAATAGCTTTATTGAACCTGAACACCTCATGAAAGCGCTCATAGATCAGCAAGGCGGTACATGCCGGCATTTACTTGCCAAAGCGGGCGTAAACATGCCCCAACTTCGTACCTTGCTCGATCAAGCCTTGGATAAATTACCCACTGTTTCAGGCACAGGCGGAGAAATTCACATATCCAATGGTTTAAATCGTTTGCTCAACCTTACCGACAAATTAGCGCAAGAGCGCAAAGACAATTACATTTCCAGTGAGTTGTTTGTTTTAGCCGCAATCCATGAAAACAATGGCCATTTAGGTAAATTATTAAAACAAGCTGGCGCAGAACCATCATCTATCGACAAAGCAATCAACGAAATACGAGGGGGTGAATCCGTGAATGATCCTAACGCTGAAGAACAACGCCAAGCGTTGGAAAAATACACACTGGATTTAACGGAGCGTGCCGAACAAGGAAAATTGGATCCGGTGATTGGCCGCGACGATGAAATCAGACGCACCATACAGGTTTTGCAGCGACGTACCAAAAACAACCCGGTGCTGATTGGTGAGCCGGGCGTGGGTAAAACAGCGATAGTGGAAGGCTTAGCTCAACGTATCATCAATGGCGAAGTGCCTGAGGGATTAAAAAATAAGCGCTTGCTTTCATTGGACATGGGGGCATTGATCGCGGGGGCAAAATTTAGAGGTGAATTTGAGGAACGTCTTAAGGCCGTTTTGAATGATTTATCGAAACAAGAAGGGCAAATTATTCTATTTATCGACGAGATCCACACCATGGTAGGTGCCGGCAAAGCCGAAGGTGCCATGGATGCCGGCAACATGCTCAAGCCAGCATTGGCACGTGGCGAGCTGCATTGCATTGGTGCGACAACCTTGGATGAATACCGCCAATACGTTGAAAAAGACGCCGCCCTCGAGCGTCGGTTTCAAAAAGTCCTGGTGAATGAACCCAATGTCGAAGACACCATTGCTATTTTACGCGGCCTAAAAGAACGCTATGAAGTGCATCATGGCATTGAAATAACAGATCCTGCGATTGTTGCTGCAGCCACCTTATCCCATCGCTACATCACGGATCGTCAGTTGCCCGACAAGGCCATTGATTTAATCGATGAAGCAGGAAGTTTGATCCGAATGGAAATTGACTCCAAGCCAGAAGCCTTGGATAAATTAGATAGACGCCTTATTCAATTTAAAATTGAACGCGAAGCGTTGAAAAAAGAAAACGATGAAGCGTCTAAAAAACGTTTAACGGATTTGCAACAAAGCATTGATGAATTGGAAAAAAATTATGCAGATTTAGCCGACATTTGGAAAGCCGAAAAAGCCTTGTTGCAAGGAGCAAGCCACATCAAAGAAAACTTAGAAAAAGCAAAAATTGAATTGGAAGCAGCCAGACGAGCCGGTGATCTGACCCGCATGTCGGAGTTACAATACGGACGCATTCCTGCCTTGGAAAAAGAACTGGCAGAGGTTGCCAACAATGAACAGCAAGAAACCAAATTGGTTCGCAACAAAGTCACTGAGGAAGAAATTGCAGAAGTTGTTTCACGCTGGACAGGGATTCCTGTCGCCAAAATGCTAGAAGGCGAAAAAGAAAAATTACTGCACATGGAAAGCGCACTGCATCAACGTTTAATTGGTCAAAATGAAGCCGTTGATGCTGTGGCCAACGCCATACGGCGTTCCCGCGCGGGGTTATCCGACCCCAACCGCCCCATTGGTTCTTTTTTATTTTTAGGACCAACAGGCGTTGGTAAAACCGAATTATGCAAAGCGCTGGCTACATTTTTATTTGACACAGTGGATGCTATGGTTCGCATTGATATGTCTGAATTCATGGAAAAACATTCCGTGGCGAGGCTAATTGGTGCCCCTCCAGGTTATGTGGGTTATGAAGAAGGTGGCTACTTGACCGAAGCAGTTCGGCGGCGTCCTTACTCTGTCATTTTATTGGATGAAATTGAAAAAGCTCACCCGGATGTGTTCAATATTCTTTTACAAGTCTTGGATGATGGACGCTTAACGGATGGCCAAGGTCGAACCGTTGATTTCCGCAACACGGTGATTGTGATGACGTCTAATCTCGGCTCACACCTGATTCAAGAAATGGGCGTAAAACACAGTTACGAAGACATTAAATCAGCGGTGATGGAATTGGTCAGTCAGCATTTTCGACCTGAATTCATCAATCGTATTGATGACAGTGTGGTGTTTCATGCTTTAACCCGTGAGCAAATCGCCAACATTGCATCGATCCAAATTGACCATCTCAAGCAACGGTTGGCGCAACAAAATATTGCGTTGCAAATATCTCCTGAAGCGCTCGCCTATATTGCCGAAGCAGGTTTTGATCCTGTTTATGGCGCCCGCCCCCTAAAAAGAGTTGTGCAACAAAAATTGGAAAATCCTCTGGCACAGGCGTTATTGACGGGGCAATTTAAATCTGGAGAAACAATCATGGTTCACTTGGCAGGCACGCAATTGGCCTTCAAAACCACATGACGCACCAACCAAGCCACACCCGTAAGGAAGCGGAACAGTTTTTTATCAAACAGGGATCTTATTCCATGCGCAAAACTGTTCCGCTTCCTTACGGTCGCGGCTCGGTATCTTTGCCACATGTCTTATTGACGTGGCGTTAAGTCATTGGTATGAGCAAGGGCTTCGCCAACATCTGCCAAGATTTTTTCTGCAATCTTTAGCACTGCTTGAGCGTACTTTACATTGCCTTCAAGATTTTTATTGGCTTCTCCTTCAAAAGTATGCCGCCCAAACTCACGATGCATTTGAGATTGCGAGGTTTTCAGATAAAGCTTGCATTCATTCAATATATTCTTAATACGATCAACATCGCCAGCATCGGCGTCTCTTAATTGTTGTATACCTTTTTTCAAACCGTCAAGAGCCGTAACGTAGAGGCCCACGTCACTTGTCGCTTTCACCAATTTAATGCTTAACCCTTTTTGGTTTATAGAACCAAGTGCATCTGTCAATTCTGACATGATTTTCCCCTCAATCGTATTGGATAACACTTTAAGTTTAGATGATAGGCAAAAAAAAACATCAATATGAAAATAAATACACTTTATTTTTTATTGCCTGAAAATTAAACAAGAGAGAATAATGGACGTGTGAGGGAAGGGTTCCCGTGGTTTAGACCAATTCCAGCATCAGTTGCCGTGCTTTGTCTAAATCATCGGCCGTGTTTATGTCTTGCAAAGGTTGCACACAGGCTTCATTGATCTTTATTTTATGCCCGCCCCATAGAACACGTAACTGTTCGAGAGCTTCTGTTGTTTCTAGAACACATATCGGCTGTTTTACGATATCCAATAAAAATCCAGCGCGATAAGCGTATAAGCCAATATGGCGAAACATGCCTTTATAATTTGAGGGTTCATCACGGTTAGCCGGAATTGGGCTGCGAGAAAAATAAAGAGCGTTATTTTGGCCATCACGAACCACTTTGACCACATTCGGATTGATGGACATTTCGTAATTTTCTATGGGCCAACATAAGGTGGCCATAGGCGCGTCGGTTAAAACCAAGCTTTCCGCCACTTGTTTGAT
>CAZGKX010000050.1:0-3996 GCA_964525945.1 uncultured Legionellaceae bacterium | reverse complement strand
CAAAGGCTCATCGCCTTGCACATTGACGATAATATCGTGTGGCGCATAATTGGATTGGGACACCACATCAGCAATTCTATCTGTTCCTGTGCTGTGGCTGTCGGCCGTCATCACCACATGGGCCTTCATCGCTGTAGCCACCTCAAAAATTAAAGGATGATCCGTTGCGATGGTCACTGTTTTTGCATTGGCCAGCATGGCTTGGCGGTAGGTGCGTTCGAGAATGGTTTGGCCATTCAATTCCATCAGTAATTTACCAGGCAAGCGCGATGATTGGTAACGCGCCGGAATAATCACATGAAAATCGACGCTCATAATTGATCTTTTTCCTCTAACGTTAGAATACGAGCTTCCTGCTCAAGCATCACCGGTATTCCATCATTGATGGGGTACGCTAACCGATCAAATTTACAAATTAACTCTTGTTTTTTGAGCAACAATTTGCCTTTGCACAAAGGGCAAACCAAAATATCCAATATTTTTTTATCCACCACTTGCTCCTTGAACCACTTGATTTCGTACATACACCGGTAATGCGTCTTGCGCATTTACAGCTTGTATTCGACCCGCTTTCACCAACTCAATCATGTGGCGCGCATGCGGGAATACCACGTGTTGATGCATGATAAGCGCTTGGAGAGCGGCAGGCAACTCATGTTGATAAACATCAAAACCAGCCCCTGCCAATAACAAGGATCTATCCCCCATCACCCGAATATCCCCCGGGCTTGAAACATGCTCGTCAACCTGTTCCAATGTTTGCGTAAAACATCCCCAATAGACTTGATGCATGCGTGCATCAAGCATGGCCAATACCCGCACGTCCTCAGAAAGACTGGTGTGCTGCTGGTAGGCGGCATGAGCAACAGCCAATAAGCTGCTTACTGGGTAGAGGGGCAAGTCATGCGCGTAGGCTAAACCCTTGGCAATGCTACAAGCCACTCGTAGCCCGGTAAAACTACCTGGGCCCCGCCCAAAGATGATGCCTTGCAATTGCTGAATGTTCAGCTGTGCTGTTGCCAGTAATTTATCAATCATTGGCAGTAAAAATTGGGCATGTTGTCGAATATTATGCTGCTCTTCAACCAACAGCTCGCTTCCCGTTGCCAATGCCACCGAAGCACGTTCGGTAGATGTATCAATTGCTAACCAATTCATCCAAATTCTCTAATGCCAATTCACGAATAAACGCCAAGACCACTTGTTCATCACGGGTTTTACGCATGGCCGGTAGGCTTGCAAAAATTTGCCGGCCATAATCACGCCCCGTTAAACGAGGGTCAGCAATCATTAAAATACCTTGATCCGTGATATCACGAATCAATCGCCCCACGCCTTGTTTTAATGCCAACACCGCATTCGGCAATGACAATTCATCAAAGCCTGACAAACCCCGCGTCTTTAAATAAGCCATTCTACCACGAGTTACGGGTTCCGTTGGACTAGCGAAGGGTAATTTATCAATAATAACACAAGACAATGCCTCCCCTTTGACATCCACACCTTCCCAAAACGTTGCTGTGCCGAGTAACACTGCATTTCCCAATTCACGAAAACGCGCCAATAAAATTGGCTTAGCCTCCTCACCTTGAATCAGCAATGGGTAGTTGATACGTTTAGCTAACAGCAAAGCCATTTGTTTTAAAGCACGATGGCTGGTGAATAAAAAAAAGCAACGCCCTCCACATGCTTTGATGACGGGAACGGCTTTTTCCAACAGTGCATCGTAATAACGTGAATCTTTGGTATCGGGCAAACCACGGGGCAAATAGAGCAACGCTTGTTCCGTAAAATTAAAAGGGCTCGTCAAAAATAAAGTCTGGGCTTTGCTTAATCCCAACGGTTTGGTGAAACAATCAAACGACGCCTCCATGGTGAGGGTTGCTGACGTGAACACATACGCCGAAGGTTTACGCTCTAACAAAGTGCGAAATGAATCTGCCACATCAAACGGGGTCGCGTGAAACACCAAACTTTGTTTAAAATGCTCTAACCAGCGAATTTGCTCTGAGCGCTGTTGAGTAAACAACCCCAATAATCGATTTAATTCTTCAAGACGTAGTTTACAACGTTCCAGGCCCGCATGTTCGGTGGTGTCGGTGTCGTAAAGGCATTGCAATATGTCTTGGACAACAACCATCAAAGCTTGCCAAGCCGTTATGAAGTCTTTGCTATGACTTACCTGCTCCCAACCCAATCGCTCTTCTCGACCAGGTATTGTCGATAAAAGGGCTTCTATTTGCTTATCAAGCGTCAAACTGAGTTTTTTCAAGGGTTGATTGGCTAAATCAAGCACAGGCCACTCCCGTAAAACATCATCCAAAACATCACGAAATTGTCGAGTGCTCACCCGCTCACCGTGAAAATTAGCCGCAATTTCAGCGAGTTGATGAGCCTCATCAAACACCACGGTGTCCACCCCCGGCAAGAGTTCACCAAATCCTTCGTCTTTTAAACGAGAATCGGCAAAAAACAGGTGGTGGTTGATCACGACAATATCGGCTTCCAGTGCTTTTTTACGGGCTTTGACTAAAAAACACGTTTGGTAATGCGGGCATTCACCACCTAAACAATTGTCAGCGGTGGATGTCACATACGGCCATGCCGGGGAATCATCGCTAATTTCAGGCAATTCGCTGCGCTCACCGAGGATCGATTGCGGCAATTTTTCATGGATATGCAAAATATCATGCACACATTGTGGATGGATAAAGCGGCCTTCTTCAACGTGCAATGCGGTCCTATAACGGCACAAGTAATTGGCGCGTCCTTTCAGATTTTGCATACGAACGGACAGACCCAAGGCACGAATTAACATCGGTAAATCTTTTTGAAACAATTGATCTTGCAATGTTTTGGTTGCCGTGGAAATCAATGCTTTTTTTCCACTTAACAGACAAGGAATTAAGTAGGCATATGTTTTTCCGGTGCCTGTACCCGCCTCAGCAACCAAGATGGACTGTTGAGCAATGGTGCGAACAATGGCCAAAGCCAATTCAATTTGCTGCGGTCGTGCTGCAAATCCAGGAATTGCCGTCGACAATCGCCCGTGTTCGCCCATTATTTTTTGGCAATGAGCAATTGCATCATCAACCGTATTTATGTCCAATCTTTCTCTAAATATTGCAATTTATCCGTCACATCTTCCCAATCTTTTGCATCTGGAGGTCCGTCTTTTTTCACGGTGATATTGGGCCATTTTTTTGAAAGCTCAGCATTTAAATCAAGAAATTGACGTTGCTCATCGGTGGCATCATCTTCAGAAATAATAGCATTCACTGGGCATTCCGGTTCACACAAGGCACAATCGATGCATTCATCAGGATGAATCACTAAAAAATTAGGCCCTTCATAAAAGCAATCCACAGGGCAAACTTCAACGCAATCTGTGTATTTGCATTTAATACAACTTTCTGTCACCACAAATGTCATAATAAACTCTCAAGCTTGTTCTCGTATGCTGGTTATTAAATCATAAAATAGCCTGCATTGGTATGTCCTGCAACGGACATACCCATCAAAATAAGCAGCAGCCCCTTAACTAACATTAAAAGAACGCTGCGGATTAAAATCACTTTCTTGTTCAGCCATGGCATCCAAAGCGATTAAGCGCTGGACCAAATCAAACGTTTGGTGCCCACCCCATCGCCCTCCACCCCATAAAAAGCCTTTTCCAGCAGCCCGGATAAAATTGGGGTTACTGTTTTTTACAACATCAATGCACTCACGATAGGGTTTTGTGGGATGCGCTTTTATCTCCATTTCAAGGGCATCTAAAAATTGGTGTTTATCCCATTGCACATTGCTGTGCTCAGATCGATGATAGTGGGCTTTTAATTGTCGAAAAAGTCGCTGCTCAGGTGCAGGAAGAGGAGCAAGCAAACGCAGTTGGGTGCGCAATAAAAACTGTTGAACCCTGCCTGGCATCGTCGTTGTTGACGCATTATGCAACCGGCGACTTTTACTCAAGCGAATGAGCTCTTCTGCTGCGGACAT
>CAZGKX010000049.1:0-21961 GCA_964525945.1 uncultured Legionellaceae bacterium | reverse complement strand
ACACTTGTAAAACGTAAAAAACGAGGGCTAATTTAGCCTTTGGCTGATGACGATATTGCCAAAGTGAATAACCTGATACAGCAAGCATGCAATATAAAACAAACCAGACGATTGGGAAAACAATATCCGGCGGGGTAAGAATTGACTTATGCAATGTGGGATACCATGATAAAATATCATGTTGAGTCATCCGGCCCAAGCAATAACCTATGAGCTGAAAAACAACAATCCAAAGCAGAGCACCTCGGACTTTTATTGACATAAATAACCCTCGGTATGAAGCAGTTGAGCTAATCCTTCTTTATAGGTTGGATAGGTTAATTGTATATTGAGCTCCTTCTTCAGTTTAGCATTTGAGACACGCTTATTATGTGAGTAAAATTCCTGAGCCATGGGCGATAAAGAGGCCATTTCATAGGCGATTCTTTTCAAAGGTGCTCGTTGTAGTAATGACGCAGCATATTCATCAACGACATGGCTTGGTGAGGGCTCATCATCTCCAACATTATAAATCGTAACACCAACCTTCGGATTTTGTATTGCGGCAACAATGGTCAATACAATATCTTCCACATGAATTCTTGAGAAAAATTGGCCGTCTTTGACAATAGTATCGTTTTTACCGGCCATCAATCGAGCCAAAACGTTTCGCCGCGGTCCATAAATACCAGCCAATCTAAAAATAGTTAAGGGCAGTTGATAAGCTTCTACAAAAGAACTCCATTCATTCTCAGCAGCAAGTCTTAATTGTCCTTGGCACCCGAGAGCGATTGGCTTAGAAGATTCGTTCACCCAATGACCTTGATGATCACCATAAACGCCTGTAGATGATAAATACCCGATCCATTGAATATTTTTAATGTGTTTTTTTAACAAATTGCCAAAATTCACCAGTACAGGATCACCAAAGTCATCTGTTGGGGGGGTGCTAATTAGAATATGTGAGGCCGTGGCTAAAGCCTGTTCAATATTTTTTTCTGAAAAATGAATAAGTTCACAATCAAATTCGCGGTTATAACCTAATACCTCGTTGTTTCTTGTTGTCGCCGTGACGTGGATATTTATTTCCCGTGCTTTTTGCGCCAAAAAACGGGCTGTATAGCCAAAACCAAAAATCAATAGATGGGGCCGCATGTTAATCCTTTTTATCCGGTTGCTTTGTTCCAATCTCTTTATAATGAAGTAGGGCTTTTTTCCTTGCCTCATGATGATCAACAATGGGTACAGGATAATCTTTACCTAAGCATAACCCAAGCTTGTTTTGCGGCGCCATCCATGGTTTATGAATCCATTGTACAGGGACCGATTTAAGTTCAGGAACCCATTGTTTAACATAATCGCCATGGGGGTCAAATTTTTGGCCCTGTAAAACGGGATTAAAGATACGAAAATAAGGGGCAGCATCAGCCCCGCATCCAGCAACCCATTGCCAACTCGCTGAATTACTCGCTAAATCGGCATCAACTAAGGTATCCAAAAACCAGCTTGCTCCAAGACACCAGTCAATGAATAAATCTTTTGTTAAAAAAGAGGCGACGATCATGCGTACTCGATTGTGCATATAACCTGTATGCCATAATTCCCTCATGCCAGCATCTACAATAGGGTATCCAGTCATCCCTTTTTGCCAGCATCTTAAAAAATTATCGTCATTTTTCCATGGAAAAATATCAAAATTGGACTTGTAATTTGCATTGGGTAGAGACGGAAAATGATACAGTAAATAATAAGAAAATTCCCGCCACCCTATTTCTGATAAAAAGCACTCTGTGGACTTCAAATCGCAATCCTTGTCCAATTTAACCTCTTCAATAGCACGCCAAATTTGCCAAGGACTAATTTCTCCAAAATGCAAATGAGGAGAAAGTTTTGAAGTTGTATCTTTAGCAGGTTCATCACGAGAGGTACTGTAGCCCTTAAGATTGATGTCAACGAAATTGGCTAATTTCTTGCAGCCACCTTCTTCGCCAGGCTGCCAATAATCTCCAAATGCTTCAGCCCAATTCGGCTTGGTCGGTAGTAGCTTCCAGCTGTCAAGTGAATCGCTAGGAGCCTCCAATGCTTTAGGTATGCGGGGAATCTCATATGGCTCAGGAATGTTCATTTGTTTTAAACACGTCCGCCAGTATGGGGTGAACACTTTAAAAAAATGCCCCGACATATTTTTGATTTGCCAAGGTTCATGAAGCAAACTACCATTTGTACTCACAATGCGAATGCCCCGTGCTTGAAAAAACTTTTTTATGACGGTGTCACGCGCTATTGAAACAGGATCATAACAACGGTTCCAATAGATAGCCTCAATTTGATAGTCTTCGACCAATTGTTTTAAAACATCGAAGGCTTTTCCTTGACGCAGACACAAATTCAATCCCAGTTTTTTTAAGCCTTTCTCTAACGACGCTAAACTATGATGAAGCCACCATCGCTGAGCTCCGCCTATCGGTGTGTGGAGGTTATCCAGAATATATATTGGAATAACGCTGTTATGATGACAACAAGCCTCCGCAAATGCAGGATTATCATAAAGACGCAAATCTTGTCGGAACCATACGATGGCATTAGACGTCATGTATTTTCACCCTTCATTGTAAAAATTAATTATATTCATGAGGCAGTGCATCCACCAAGTTTGGATAACGAAATGCATAGCCGAGCTTTATCAAACGATTTGGCAACACACGCTGCCCTTTAATACCGTAACGGTATGGCTTGATTGCAAAGCCGATACCAATATGTGAGACCTGTTAATTATGATATTTTAAAAAACGTTATGAACATTCAATCTATTCCGAGCACATTTAATTTTACGGACTATGATAACTGAACCGATTGCCCCCTAATTTTTTAACAGCATACATTGCTTGATCGGCGTATCCAAGTAACACATCGGGGTCATTGCTGTCTTTCAGACTAAGTGTTATGCCAATACTCGCCGTTAAATGCACGTTTGTGTGTTTGATGCGAATAGGTTTTTTTATTTCTAAGAGTAGTTTTTCAGCTATAATTTTAACGTGCTCAGCATTAGGATTATCTGTAAGAATAATGGTAAACTCATCGCCCCCAACACGCGCAATAACATCCGTATTACGAACGCACGTACTGATTCGATCAGCTATTTTTTTTAAACAATGATCCCCCCCTTCATGCCCTAATTGGTCATTGACCTCTTTAAATTTATCTAAATCTATAAAAAACAGAGCAAAAGATGCTTCCGTTCGGTGGGCATGCTTAATGATCTCCTCCAATTTATCACGAAATCGACGTCTATTGGCCAGTCCGGTTAGATAATCATAATTGGCATTATGCCAGACTTTAGCCTCCGCTTCTTTTTGTTTGGTAATGTCACGTGAAGTTCCAGCGATAGCGACTATTTTTTTATTGCTATCAAAAACAGGCGCGTAAACGTATTCAAAAAAATAGTCGGGTTCATTGGGGGATTTTTTAACACATATTTCCCCATGGCATTCTTTTTTTGTTTCTAAAATATATTGAATGTGTTCACGTATATCTGAAGCAGAAGGCATGGCAAAGTTATAATTCGCTTTCCCTATTATTTGATGGCTAGGTTGTTGATAAAGATCTTGCATGGCTTTATTCACATACAAAAAACTACCATTTAAATCTAAGACGTAACTCAGATCAGGGGAAGACGACAACATGGTATTGAAAAGATAGGTTTGTTGTTCTTGGACGAAAGAATAAGAACGGATCGCCTCACTTAATGAGCGATCAATTGACTCATTAAATTGAACGAGCTCATTCAAAACGAAAGGATGTATCTGTGCCGATTTTTTGCCATACAGGTTCATCACACTTTTACGTAACGCTTGGTATTCTAAAGCTATTTCATTAATGGTAAAGCCTTGTTCTAAGCGTGCTGCTCCATGTTCTTGAGCGGCTGTTTCCTTTAAATGGATGTTGTCACCGAGTTGTTTAAATTGTTCGGTTTTACGGGGTGTTAAATATTCAAGATCCGAAACAATCACCAAAAGCATTTGATTTGCATGGTCACGCAGCTCTTTGGTGCTTGTTTGTTGACTTGCTGGAAAAATTGTTCGAGCAAAATTTTCCCATTCCTGAAGGATCTGTTCTATATTATCCAAAATGAATGTTGATAATTTCATCACATGCCCTCTAAACATTGATGTTTTAGTATAGCACTCCACTACCTTATTGCCGGGTAAGATAGGGAATAGGGCTGCAAACCAGTGAAATCAAATTTCACTACATGCCCCTTAAAAGATCCTTGGGATTAAAAAACGACCATCCTGGGGCAGGTGTGGTATAATAGGCCTAAACAATACATTACAGGTACATGTCAATGTTCAGATCAATTATCATGCAACAAACCAACGTTGAATTTTCGGATAAGCCTTCTGAAGATATTCTAATGGACAGTAATTTCGCTAAATACGGAAAAGTTCAAAAAAAAGATAAAAAGACCGGTTCTGAAGCTGAAATGGCCCGTTCTTCATATATGCGTATGCCTCCTATCATGAAAAAGCTTCATCAAGCGCGTGAGGAGGCCCCCACGCTGCCAGTGCCTGCTAGGCAAGGTTTTCTTCCATCCATTGAAAGTTTCAATGAATTAGATTCGTTGGGTCCTCAGCGGCCATCTGAATCACCTATAACTTTAAGGCGAAGCAATGCCACCCCGAATAGCATCACAGCCTTGTCGCCACTTATTGGTCCTTTTGATGTGCCCTCACCGCCCCCGACGAAAGCAATGCCCATAAACCCACAACGTTTTTGGACGGCAGCGAATGTATTACCTCCTATAGAGCCTCCACGTGTTACAAAAACAAAAAAAGCCAAGTCTTCGTTTGACACGGTATTGGAATCTCCCAAGCCAGCTTAAAAAGAGAGCAATTGCATCAGCTCTTTTAAAATACCCCTTTAATTGGGATTGTCTAAAAACAAATAAGGTTGAAATTATGAATAAGGTTGCCGCTATTCAAATGTGTTCTTCAGATAATGTCGATGAAAATTTAACGACTGCGGCACGGCTCATCGAACAAGCATCTAACCAAGGCGCTGTCTTAGCCGTACTCCCTGAAATGTTTGTTATGTTTGGCGAACAAGCATTGGATAAAGTTCGGATTAAAGAAAAGTCGGGTACTGGTAAAATTCAGGATTTTCTTGCTGCGCTTGCGATAAAATACAATATTTGGATTGTTGCGGGCACTATTCCTATTGCTTGTGATATTCCCAATAAAGTAAGAGCTGCATGCATTGTGTTCGATAACAAAGGGTGCCAAGTCGCTCGCTATGATAAAATTCATTTATTTGACGTGACTCTTTCAGAGCAAGAAGTGTACAAGGAATCTGACACCACACAACCCGGTGATGAAATAATCGTTGTGGATACGCCCGCTGGGAAACTAGGTTTATGCGTGTGTTTCGATATGCGGTTTCCCGAACATATTGCTCAACTTTCAGCGCAAGGTGTGGAAATTATTGCGATTCCGGCAGCTTTTACCGCAAAAACTGGTGCGGCCCATTGGGAACTGCTTGTTCGCTGTCGTGCCATTGATAGCTTTAGCTATGTGATGGGTGCTTGCCAAGGTGGTACGCATCCTAATGGTCGAAAAACGCATGGTCATTCCATGGTTGTTGATCCGTGGGGGGTGATTATTGACGAAATGAATACACCTGGAAATGGGGTGGTGTACGCTGAAGTTAATCTTGAAAAATTATATGAGATAAGAAATCAGATTCCGGTGATCGCGATTGATCATGCTACGTAAGCCCCCCACTCTTCGAAAGAATAATTGCGCTGATTGGAGTTATCAATGCTTTTAAACCCATGTTAAATCTTCTCAAGGCATTTCTTGGGCAGGTAATAATTTACTCTTTTAGGAAACAGATAATTTGTTATAGTGCTCTAAAATTTATTTTCATAGGCGGTTGTGAGAGTGGCAAATGAGGTTGGGTTGGGTATGACTGGCGTAAATATCCGATGAATATTCAAGGCTTGGGATTCGGTCGATTGATTTGAGGAATGATCACTTTCTTGCTCCTCACTCCAATAATCTTCCCCATCTGCGGTTGATGATGACTCATATTGTTCTTGTTCTTCAGCATCCGCGAAGTATTCTTGGAGCTCCGCCACTTGTTCGAACAATTTATCTATCCGTCGGCCGTTTTCTTCTATTTGTTGTTTTTGTCGATCTGCTCTTTTACAGTACTGATCAATTCGCTGGTTTAATTGGTTCGATATGGCTAGATATCGTGTCGAAGTTTCCATGTATTTATCAAAATTGGCATCAAATTTTGCTTTACGTTCATGCGCTGTTTTCACGAGAAGACGTAATTTTTGTAGTTCTTCGTCCTTTTTTTGTAAATAAGCATCAATTTCATCTTGAATGCCGAAGGGATCGTTGATGTTTTTAATCAACGCCAAGAGTGTATCGTATGCATTTTTTACCTGAATAAAATCAGCGGCATTTCCATGGGGTTTGTCAGGGTGTGTTTTTAAACAGCAGGCCTTATAGGCAGCTTTTAAATCATCATAAGCCACGGCATTATCTGGTTCGGCGTAGATCTCTAAAACCTCGAGCAAATCAAGCATTTCTTCATTGACAAAAAAATGTGTTTTAACGGTAGCGAAATCATGGGTAACAAGCGTGCGGTCGTCCGTGAGGACAGACAATGCATGTTCTTCGATCCACAACAAAGGCGTTGTAATCTGTTGCACAGAAATTTGAACACCTCTGCTTCCTTTGTTAAGGAAATTATCAATGAGCGCTACATTGTCTAATGACCCAGCGACAAAAAAACCACCTTCATTTTCAGCAGTATCTTTTTGAGCAGTAGACAACATGCCTATCCCGTGTTCATAAATTTGCCAAGAAACATACGCTTGCGTGTTGTAATAATCAAAGCGGTAATTGTTCCAATTTAACACCCAGCAAAAAGCGCGCACCAGTGCGCCCCAGAACCCTTTTCGTTGTGCCATGTTTTGAACGTTGGCGAACATCTGTTGGCGATCACGCGGGTTATAGTGGTACCAGCTTGCTTCTTGATAAAGGTTTGTGGCTCCTAGTTCATCGACCTGCAATCCCCAAAAAAAATGGTAGCTTAATCGGGATAAATTGTCTCTGTTGAGGGCTAAATAAACCACGGCTATTCCTTATCGATTGGTGTTGCTTGAGCCAAACGTCAGTGGTTTAAAACCAGACGTCGCACCCGAAACATTGGTTTTTGCGGTCACTTTTGCACGCGTTCCTGTAAATAATACAAATGGATTCGATGGCTTTTTATTTTCAATATTCTGGGATTGAGTTTCTTTAGGCTGTTTTCGGATCCCTGCAATTAATTGCTCAAGCTCCGCAATTTTTTCTTGCTGTTCAGCAATTATTCCATCTTTGTCTTTTAATTTCTCATCCTTTTCGGCGACGATGACATCTTTTTCGGCGGCTATAGCATCCTTTTCAATATTGGTTTGAGCTTGTTCTGCAATTATTTTTTCCTGCTCTTCAATAATGTTCTGTTGTGACCTCTTGCCAGACAATCCATGTCTTTCCGCGAGCTGACAGTGTAATAAATAACCATAACGTTGTCGTTAAGAGAATTGATGAATAGTTTGTAAGAGATTTCTCAATGGATGATGGAATTTTATATTTTTAAGATAAAATTATTTTGAATTCTTCAATATGGATGTGTTTTGGTTTTAGCCCTTGGACATGCGCAACTTTAAACCCCAGTTCATGCAAATCTTTTACAGAACGGCATAGCATGTGGCGCATGTCAGAAATACTAGCAAAAGAATACCCTTTGAGTTGCTTAAGGATTTCATTAATGGAAAATTGCGCACTGCGTAATTTGTTTTACTCATTTTGTCCTATCGCGAAATACGCGACAGGATAAAATACATTAATTTATTGATTATATTATGTTTTTTTGATGAATTTTGGCTGCGTCACTGCAGAAAACTTGCAGTGACGCAGCCAATTTAAGTGTTAAAATTTATTTTCATAAATTGTAGCGCTATCTACATGAGATAATGCTGGATTTTGTACGAAGGTTTTAAACACTCGATAAGGATTCGCGGCTTGTGAGGTGGGTGATTGGTTTTCATCTGAAAAATCCTGTTCTTGTTCATCACTCCAGTACTCCTCATCAGATGCGGTCGACGACGAAGAATGTAGATTCTGTTCTTCGGTACCCGCAAGGCGTTCTTTAACCAGCGCCGCTTGTTGGAATAATTTTTCTAACCGTCGGCCGTTTTCTTTTATTTGTTGTTTTTGCCGATCCATTTCTTCACATTGTTCATCAATTCGTTGATTTAATTGTTTTGAAGAGGTAATAAATCGGTTCGAGGATGCCATGTATTTATCAAAATTGGCATCATATTTTGCCTTAAGCTCATACATTTTTTTAAATTTATGATGCAATTCTTGTAATTCTGCGTCTTTTTTTTGTAAATAAGCATCGATTTCATCTTGTATCCCGAAGGGATCGTTGATGATTTTAATCAACTCTAATAAATCATCATATGCTTTTTTTACCTTAATAAAATCAGCTGCATTTCCATTAGGTTTGTCAGGGTGAGTTTTTAAACAGCATGCCTTGTAAGCGGCTTTTAAATCATCATAAGCCAAGGCATCCTCAAGTTCGGCATTGATGTCTAAAACCTCAAGCAAATCAAGCATCGCTTCGTTGACAATGAAATGAGTTTTACCCATTGAGAAATCATGGGTATCAAAACTACCATCGTCCGTGATGATGGACAATGCGCGTTCTCCCACCCATAAGAGAGGTGCTGTAATATATTTCAAACAAGTATGAAGGTTGTTGCCTCCTTTGTTAAGGAGAGTATCAAAGATCGCTAAATTACCAATAGACGCGGTTACAAAAAATCCACCTTCATTTTCAGCAGCATCTTGTTGGGTTGCAGATAACATACTCATTCCTTGTTCATAAATTTGCCAAGAAACATACGCTTGGACATTGTAATAATCAATGCGGTAATTATTCCAATTAAAAATCCAGCAAAAAGCACCCCACAAACCCTTTCTTTGCGTCATGTTTTGAACGTTGGCGATCATTTGTTGGCGTTCACGTGGGTTATTGTGGTACCAGGTTACTTCTTGATAAAGGGTCGTTGCCCCTGGCGCATCGACCCGCAAGCCCCAAATCAGGTGGTAACTTAATCTGGATAAGCTTTCTTTATGAAGTGCTAAATAAACCACTATTATTCCTTATAGTTCGGTATTACTTGTCCCAAGTGCCATTGGTTTAAAACCGGACGTGGCATCAGAAACATTGGTTTTTCCCGTCGTTTTTGCGCGAGGCCCTGCAAACAACTTAAAGGGATTCGATGGTTTTTTACTCTCATCGTTTTGAGGTTGAGTTTGTTCTGGTTGCTTTAACAGAGTGATCATTAATTGCTCAAGCTCCATAATTTTTTCTTGCTGGTCAGCAATTACTCTCTTACTGTCAAATATTTCCGCACCTCGTTTAGCAAGTAGATCATCTTTTTCTAAGCTGATTTGAGCTTGCTCTTCAATAATAGCCTGCTGTTCAACAATAGTATTGTCCCTTTCTTCCAGCTGCTCATTCAATTCCACAACTTTTTCCATGAGGGCTTGAGTTTTTTCATCCGCATTGACCAATTGGTTGCTTCTGGTCATGGCATTTCTAATGATTTCCGCTAAATCCTCTCGAACCAGAGTGGATTTTAATACATCAAATCGTATTTCAATGGACTCTTTGCCTCGGACAACTTTAAAAGGAGCGTTCTTCCAAACGAGTTTATAGTTGTAATATTTATGGTTCTTAAATGCTCTCGTAATTCTATCGTAAAGCAATGTATCAATGAGACTAAGTTCATCGAGTGAGGGCTTGTGGCCGTCCATGTAGATCAATTTGAACAACAGATTGACCGATTGGAACAAATCACCAAAAGATGCCATTTTACTCGGATTGATATTCTGAAAAAATGATATCCCCCACCAGGTGTTTACAACGGAGCGGTTAGGGGCTAAAAATTCAGAATAAATCTGCTCATGAAAGGGGGCTAGATGTAGGGGCTTCTCAAGCAATTGGTAATCTTTGTCAAATAATGCATCTCGAGCTTTCGTGTCCTCTTGCAACAAAACCAGTGCCACTTCAAAAAGGCTCAGTTCTCCTCGTTTGCATTTAATCATTATGGGTGTTTCATTGATTAGCGATTGATACAAACGCTCAGCCGGATAATTGGCTAATTTTTTATTAGGCTGGACGAGTTGTGTGCTAAGTGCGCTTTTGGAATGGGGGGCCGGCACTCCATTGGGCTTGCTTTTGCTGGTTAATAGAGCCTCTTCCTCTACAAATGTGTCAGATCCTAATTCCAATGCTGAATAATGTTCGCTTTTTAGCACCAAACCGATGGTATGGTCTGGGGTTGGTTCGCCCACAATGAGTGGCTTATCGGTGTGATAAACATTCCCTGTTTTGGTCACAACGGAAATCAAAAACTGGGTCTTTAATGAAAAGGCCAAGGCATCAATAATATGGCTTTCCACTTTTTGTCCCACTTGGCGCATTTTTGCGATGTATGCGGCTTTATCCGCAGCATCTGCGTACAAATGTACAAAATGCACCTCGTCCTTTTCTAAATATTTTATCGCCCTGGCCCGTAAAGCGATGTGGGATGTTTTTGCAATGCCTTGACGTTCTAATTCATAGGCCACCGCATGAAAAAAACAATTTCCGCCACCTTGTACGCGATAAACTGTGCCGGGTAATTGAATGGGGCCTTTTGCTTCTATGGACGGTAAATTCAACTGTTCAGGTGTTTTTTCTTCAACGGCGTTCGAAGGATAATCTTCTCCTTTAAGCCGCAGATATTCATCCCTTGCGATACGGTATTCCTTGGACTCGGTTTTTCCACGAAAAACACGGTGTTTGGTTATTTTTTCAAAGAGTGTTAATTTGGTTCGTTTAACGTCGTATCTTCGAGAGGCGTAAGCCTTCGCTTGATCTTTAATGCGATTGACCGAGGTGTAAATTTCTTTTTTTAAGGCTTGAATTTCTTTGTCCAATTTATTTTTGATGTGGACGATAGAGCGGTATTGAGAATCAGTGAGTGTTTTAGAGGCTCCTTTGGTGTAATCCGTAAAGTCTTTAGAGTAAACACGCCAAAAATCGTTAAACAAATCTGTGTATTGCTTGGTGAGTTCTTCTGTCGTTTTCAATAATTCACTGAGTGCTGCTTTACCCTTTTCGTTTCCGTAAATAAAATCCTCACCAAAATTTTCAGACACTTTAACGCTTTCCGTTAAGGTGTGGTAATGATGGTATAACTCAAGGATGGTCAGTAGCTGTTCACGTATCATCAATGCATAATCGTTTGATTTTTTCTTGCCATTCGATGTTTTAGAATTGGGAAGGGTAGAAAAGGGACGGTGTCCCCAGGGCAAATTGGCTGGTTTATAACCCTCATCGGCAGGATGCAAACCTTGTAAGTGCAGGCGAATGGTCTCCAATGTGACATCTTCCTTGGGCTTGAACGATGAGATGGACAATGAAGCGGCTTTCAGCGTTTGCAGCAACCAATCGCCAAGTACAGTTTTGCGTACCGCGTCTATTTTATGATCCATGGTTTGCGGATTCATGAATATCTCGATGGGAAAATCTGTATCACTGACCTTGGTGTTTAACAAATAAACAACAGTCAGAGCCCGAGAAGCTAAACCCAAGATCTTGTTTTCCAATTGAGTCATTAACTGATTAAAACGCAAGGCATCTTGGTAGTCTTTGAGTTTGTCATGATAATCTTGCAAAACGGTTATAATACGGCCTAAGGTCGCATTTGGATTGTTTCTATATTTCTCAGTGGGGTCGGTGGTAATGATGGAGGATTCAGCGACGTGACAATAGTTCAACAAGGTCTGGTATGCCGTTAAAGTTTTGGGATCATCGGGTGGTAGGTTAGGGGCTTTTGTCAGAAACCAATTGGCCAAATCCGTGAAGAACATCAATTCGATGCCATCATGGCGCACTTTTGGGACTAACACATAACCTTGTGCTAAGTCATTTATATACGATCGTTTATTTAACGAGAAAAGCATCCGCGCAATGTGTTTCAATACTTTGGCCCGCATGTCATGATCATAGATATTGAATTGTGTCAGCAGGGAAGCTTCTGCTTTTAGGCGATCGCCTGTTTCTTCTAAATCAAATTTTACGGTAGGCCTATTGTCTGGTGTTAGTGCCCAATCTGGGTGTACGTTTGCGGCAGAAAAATGCAGGGTTTTTTCGCGAATCAATGACCGATGACGTAACAAATCCGCAGGAATCAATTCCCACGCCTTCATTCAACCATACCCAACACCAAGAGAGTGACTCCTGCGGCCGCGACCGATGAATTGCTTGCGGCATTGGCAACAGTTTGGCCTATGTTTTGCCCAGCAGATGAAAGCATATTATTGGTTATATCTTGCTTTGAAAACATAGTTCTCTCCGTGAGGTTGAATTGAATATTACAAATGATGACTTCTTGTCAGACAATCCATGTCTTTCCGTGAGCGGGTAGTATAATAAATAAACATATCGTTGTCGTTAAGAGAATTGATGAATAGTTTGTAAGAGATTTCTCAATCGGTGGTAAGAGAAAATTTTGTCGTATTATATTTGATGATTTTTAGTTCGCCATATTTTGTTGCAGCCATTCTTTCACTGTTTCAAGTGTTATTTGATTCACTGCTATCAATTGATGGTATAGATTATCCAATAAATCACGGTGACCTGCCTTGTAATAGCGCTCTAAATACTGGCAAGCATGTTTTAATTTTTGCGTGCCTAAATAGGTGACACCACCTTTTATCTTATGCGCTAATTTTTCAACAGTCGCCCAGTCTTGTTGGGCATATGCTTGTTCCATTTGAACCACATCTTTTTGCATGGCATCCGAGATAAAATCATTTAAAACATCCACCAGCAATGTCTGGTTGCCAATTTGTTGAAGGGCGTCATTGACATCAAAGAGAGGGAATTTATCCAGCGCAAACAATTCATTCTCCGTATCAGGTAAATCCGCTCCTAATGTACCTGATTTATGATTACTATCTTTAAATATGTTTTGTTCTGGTTGTGGATGAGCTACGAATGTCCTGATCATCTCTTGCACCATCGTCAGGTTAGTTGGTTTGCAAAATACGTCATTCATGCCACAAGCAGTACACTCAGGTTTTGCGGTTTCTTGAGCGTGGCCTGTTAAACCAATGATAGGAATAGGGGGCTTGTGTTGTTCTTTTTCCCAATTACGGATTAAACGCGTCAATTCATTGCCAGAAATTCCAGGTAAACCGATGTCTGTAATGACCATATCAAATGACTCGGTTTTGGCTAATTCCAGTGCTTCTTCACCTGTAACAGCTGATTTAAATTGACATCCTGTCTGTAACACGGTGGATTCAAGGACTTTTAAAGCGATTGCATTGTCTTCAATCAGTAATAAATACGGTGGGTTCAAAGGTGCAGCGGAGCACTGGGGCATAACATTGGCATTTTCATCACTTATAAACGATGGGGTTGCGCTTGCTTTTTTGTTGTTAGGGCCAATTTTGCAGGAGAGGTCAAAATGAAACGTGCTGCCCACACTTTCTTCGCTGGTGAGCGTGATATGGCCACCCAATAAACTAACATACGATTGAGCAATGTGCAGTCCTAGCCCATGACCTGTGAAAAGGCCTTTGTAGGAAGATGTCACCCTAAAAAAGCGATCAAATACTTTTTCTTGTAAATCCTTAGGAATACCAATACCTGTGTCGGCAACTCCGAATTGGAGATGCACGTGCGATGCTTTTATATCCAGGCATTTTACGGCAATGGTAATGCGTCCTGATTGCGTAAATTTAATGGCATTGCCCAGTAAATTTAAGAGGATACGATGAATTTTTTTACGATCATTGACAATGTATTGCGGCACCTTGGGGTCCATATCAATTCGAAGATCCAAGTGTTTCAGTTTAATGGTTGGCAACTCTAATCGAGCTAAATCTTGAATGCATTGATGGAGATCGAATGTTTCTTTATGAAGATCAGATTCACTCATGTGTTCAGCCCGCACATCGTCCAATATATCATTTAGCATGTGCAACAATTCTTCACCACTGTCATGCAGGAGATGGGCATCTTCTTTTTGCTCTGAATTTTGCAAGGTATTTTCAAGAATCTCAGAAAGGCCTATAACACCTGTAAGTGGGGTACGGATGTCATGGCTCATGTTGGCGATGAATTCTGTTTTGGCATTGTTGGCAGCTTCAGCCGCATTTTTAGCGAGTAGCAGCTCTTCTTCCATTTTTTTGTGATGGGTGATATCCACAGAAATTCCAACGATGCCAATGACATGTTCATGATTATCATCAAAGACAGGGACGCGACTGGAAAGGTAATAAGTAGGATTTCCTTTTCCATCGTATATAGGAGGATCTTCTATGTTTAATTTTGAAATACCCGTGGCCATGACTTCCATGTCATCATGTTTATAAAGTTCTGAGTGCCCCGCTTTCCAGCCGGCGATTTCCCCCATTTTTTCATACGTTAAACCGATAAAATCATCTAAATTCTTTAGTCCAATAAAGTTAAGGACATTATTATTGCATCCTTGTGTAATACAATTTTTATCAAGCCAATAAACATTGTTAGGCATACAGCCAATTATTTTTTGATAGTATTCGTGTACTTCCTGGACACTTTTCATTTTTGAAAGGGCGGGAGGGAGCTTTGATTTTTTTTGGGTTTTATTCTGTTTTTTTTTCTTCATAACCCATTCCTTAAAATTTATAGGTTATTCCATGTCAAATAATTTGATAATTCGTTTGCTAAATTATAAACATGAGGTTCTTGGAACATTGTCTCATGATTACCAGGGACCACGATGGTTGATATTTCTTTATTGGTAAAATTTTCCCAATGATTAAATGGTGCATCTATTTCAGAAAATGCTGGCATAATTTCTTTAGATTTAAAAAGAACAATGTTGCTCTCAATTAATCCCAATTTATATTTCCATAAAAGATTAAGCCTATACCATTGAATATCAAATAAAATATCAGGGGATGGGAGTCCGTATTTTTTGAAATCCATTTTAAGTTCATCATGTTGTCTTAACATGGAATTTCTAAAATAGTTATTATCTAAAAGTGTATTAGGATAAATACCCCAGCCATCTAAAACAATGATAGAAGAAACTTGCTCACCTTTTTTTGATAATTGGTTTGAAACTTCTGCGGCTACAGTCGCTCCAAATGAGGCGCCACCAATTAAATAAGGACCTTTCGGTTGGATTTTTTTTATATGATGTAGGTAAAAATCAGCCATTTCTTCGATACTATTCAAAACTGGTTTTTCTAAATCAATGCTGGGATCTTGGATACCATAAACGGGTCGAAATACGCCTAATAATTTAGCTAAATGGGAAAACCAAAAGACAGTGCCTCCAATGGGATGAATTAAAAAAAGTGGCGTTTTTGATCCCGCCGATTGCAAGCAAATCGTAGGATCAGTGAGCGATTTTTTTGTTTTTTTAAGCTTGTAATTCGAATTTTGAATATTTTTGATGTGTTCGGCTTGTTGTTTTACTGTTGGGTATTCAAAAATATTCCTTATTTGTAGGGATATTTCAAATTTATCTTGAATCAATTTCAACAATTTCAATGCCAGTAATGAATTTCCCCCCACATCAAAAAAATCATCATGTATGCTAATTTGGTTCACTTCTAACACCATTTGCCAGATAAGAAGTAGATTATGCTCGCTTTCCAACAAGTCGCCCTCAGAATCATGAATTTTGATGGTTTTTTTAAAATTCGCTTTGGGTAATGCAGCCATATCAACCTTTCCGTTGACTGTTAACGGTATTTTATGAATTGGAATATATACTTTCGGGAGCATGAATGTAGGAAAGCGTTTTTTTAAGTCCGCTTTTATTTCTGCGAGATCGAGGGTGATATGCGGTTTATGTGTCAAATAACAAGCTAGGTAGTCGTGTCCATGAGTGTCTGTACTTTTAATGACAATGCAATCGGAAACAGCCTTGTGTTGCAATATAGTCAGCACAAGTTCTTTCGGTTCTATTCGGACACCATTGATTTTAACCTGATCATTATTGCGACCCAAATACTCTAGCTCCCCTGAATTTAACCAGCGAGCCAAGTCCCCTGTTTTATATAAAATATTAAAATATTTTTTGTCAAATGGATTTTCAATAAAATGCTCATTGGTTAAAGCAGCTCTATTATAATACCCTTTTGATAAACTTAAACTTCCAATGAAAATTTCGCCTGTTTCACCTATCGTGGCAAGATTTTTTTCTTCGTTTATTAGATAAATAACGGTGTTTGCTATTGGTTTTCCAATAATGTTGTCTTGAATATCAGCATTGGATGCTAAAACTTCATGAAAAGTAATATCAATGGTGGCTTCTGTTGGTCCATAGAGATTAATGAGTCGACAATTAAGTTTTTTAAAAAATAACGCTTTAATTTCAGGACGAAGCGATTCACCGCCCGCATAAACCTTTTTCAATGAATGACATTCTTTAATACGTTTACTGTTTAAAAATAATTTTAATATGGACGGCACCATTTGAATGGTTGTAATTTTGTGCTTACAAACGAGGTCAATCAATAATTCTGGATCAATATGTGAGCCTGGTGGCGCAATGACTAGTTCGCCACCCGTAAACAGAGGAATAAAAATTTCCCACACAGAAGGATCAAACGATAGGGGGGTTTTGAGGAGGATTTTATCGGAGCTATCAAATTGAAACTGGTGATGCATCCATGTCATGTGATTATTAACAGCCAAATGTGTAATTTGAACCCCTTTCGGAACTCCTGTACTGCCCGATGTATAAATCATATAGGCCAAATCATTTGATGAAGCCTTGGAAGCATGCGATTCAGATTGAGAATTTAAATCAGAGCTAATATCTTCAAGGACTATTGCGTGAATATTCAAGAGTGTTAGCTTATGTTGCGTTGCTTTTTCCGTAATGATCCATTTCGCCTCACTGTCTTTTAACATAAAATTAATTCGTTCCTCTGGATAATTAACATCCAGAGGAACGTAATAACAACCTGCTTTTAAAATGGCGAGAAGAGCAACGATCATTTCTAAACTTGGGTTTAGATAAATTGCTACTGGTGAACGTGGTAAAAGCCCATTTTTTTCCAGATAATTTACCATTTTGTTTGTTCTATGATCCAATTGTTGGTATGTTATAATCGAATCGTTAAATCTAAGAGCAATTGCGTGTGGCGTACGTGTGACTTGATTTAAAAATAAGGTATCAATGGTCTCTTTTTTATTAATCGGCACCATGTCACCTTTGCCGATGAATTGGCCCTGTTTTTTAATATATCGAATAGATTGCATTAAGAATTATCCAATTTCCAAAGAAAATATTCCAAAATTTTTCCCGATATTATGATTATATTCTGGGGAAAGCTGCCCTTTAACCATCGCAATTGTGTCGCTTTTTTGATTATGCTTTGCTTCGAGCTCTGTCATTAAAAGCACACCCTCTTTATTACTTTCCGGCATATCGATAACGACATTTTCTGCCCCGCTGTGTTGGAGCAATGCTCCTATTATCGATTTGGCAATTTCTTTGCTATCAGCGAATAAAGGTCCTATGCGGTTACCTAAAATACAAGGCCGTATCAGTCCATAACCCTTTATTTTATTATCGGCCCAAACAAAGAAACCATTAATATCAGGATAAGTTAGCAATTCGGTAATGATTTTTTCCCGTGAAGCCGTAAAAATATGTTTATCGTATTCGCTGATGATGTTGATGACATCTGGTGTTAAAAAAGTGCATGGCACTGTTGGTTTTGCAGCTTTATAAGCTTTTTGATTCAATTCCCATTTTAAATTTTTGTGTTGCATATTAAAGCCAAGATTTCTATAGCGGTTAACCTGAGCCTCAACGGCATACAATAAAATAGAGGGATTTAATAAGTCGTTAAGTCGGGACATGGCTTTATCCCAAATGAAAACGCCATGTCCTTTTTCTCGGTATTCTGGCTTAACAATAAATGGACCGATTGTAAAAAAATCATCTCTATGCCTTACAAGAGAGATGGAGCCAATCGGTTCTTCCTTATCAAAAAGAATAAAATGTCCGTTGGGATCTATTTGCAAATAAATTTTTGCATCATGTAAACCTAAATTCCAGCCTTCATTGATACACCACTGCCGTACAATTTCCACATGATTCTGTTCCATTTTATGCATGTTTAAATGAGGACGTGGTGTATTAGGGTGCTTTAAATTATTTGAAGCTATATCCATATGTGCTCCCTAGCTCTTGGTTAATTCACGATTTTATAAAACAAAAGTAAGCATTTTATCGACTATGATTAAGATAAAAAATACAAGTTTTGTACAAAAATTATGATAGATAAAAAATAATTATTCAAGTTCAAAAAATTACTTTTCCACTGCCGCAAGAGAACAGGGCCGCTGATTCTCGGTATTAATGCCTAAAACCCATGTTGAATCATGCTCAAAGCATTTCCTGAATTTGCAGCCTTTTTAGGAAATCATTTACACTTTTAGAGTGGAAATAAAACAATTAATTTGTTATAGTGCTCTAAATTTTATCAACGGACTGTGTGATGAACACAACTTTCCCTCTCAATACGCCAGAGAACCATACCCCGGCGCGTCCTCCACTGAAGCGAGACGCTTTCATAACGCATTTGAACGTATCGGAAATTGATCTCGAAAATCCCAACCATGAGGATCATCAAGGCGTTTCGATTGAAATGACGGAACTTAACAAGCAAACATGCTCTTCTTCGTCATCCAGCGATTTTGATCAGGGCAACGAAAAAACCGCCAATCCTACAAGTGGCACAATGTTTGAACATGGTTCTGATGCGTCTGCTGTGCTGGCTTCGGACCCTGAAAACCAAGCTGTTGTTCGTCCCAGTCTCTCTGATGCTACGTCCATTTCTAGACGTATTGTCAGAAACCACGCGTTGAAATACATGGTTCAGCTGCCTGAAATCGATGGTGCTCTCAGTCATGGCTATCAATACACATCGATCATTACCGGAACAGGATTGTACCAGTTGGATGATAAATTTACAAAGTTTAAACTGGTTTTAACCGTAGAAACGTTGGCGAAAACATTACCCGCTTTATGGAACACCATTGACATGACAGCGCGTGATGACAGCTCCGTTTATGATGATTTAACCCTGGACGAATTGCATGCGCTTGAAGACGCGATACGCGAACACCGTGGCCGTACTGTTATTGGTTATTCCGATAATGAGAGGGCATTTTTAACCCTAATTGGTGCCGGACAATGGGCGTTTCCTCCTTTGCCCGAAGAGTATCCGACCAGGGTTTTGCACCTCATTCATCGACCGTTTGTTGGGGATTTAACCTTGTCCTGTCGTTCTGTCGCTCAAGCGTTATTGTTATTTGAATTTTTAGTAGTGGTCTATTTGCAGTACGACACAAAAAATCCGGAATCCGAGAGTGATTTTTATTACCAAAATTCTCATTGGTTTTTATTAGTTGCAGTCTCCACTTTAACCATAAATGTTTTCTTGTTAAGAAGTCCGCTTTTTGACAAAGAGAAAATGTTCGCCCTGATCAATCGCTTCATGCTCATTGAGAAATCAGTGATTAGTGTATCTAAAAATTGGACAACGTATGGCGCGTTGGTTTTGCCTAAAAAAATCATTGCGTTTGGGCTTTTGGGGGTGATGCTGTATGGATTGAGGCGTGGATATTTTAGTAACAATGAATTATACACCACATCCGTTATCAATGTAGCCAATAAAACCGGCCTAAAAACACTCTGGAATGGATTTTGTTATGCGTTAACGACAGGCTCTTTTGTCGCTCTGGGTTCGGAATTTTTTGTCTTGGATGTTATTTTTGATAAACACCGCGATGATGATGTGCATGGTTTTGCTCTTTATGATCAAGATGTGGCAATTATCCAATACATGGCCTGTGCGATAACTTTTTTATGCCATGTTGCCCGCTATCCGAATGCGCCTTATCCCGTTCAAAAATTTGGCCGATACGCCAGTAATATCAGCAACACCATGGGTAATGTCATGCTTGATAATTATGCAATCTTTCAAATTATTACCAATGTGATGGGATTATGGGTAGGTGATAATATTTCGGACAATCAAATCGGTTTATTGACTGTTTTTTATGGTTTGCAAGTGGTTGTTTTCTTGTATTGTTTTGTCACAGCGTTCCCCACCACGCCTGATTTGCCTCAATTCTCCTTGGAACTCGATCCGGCTGAGCCTACAATACAGTCCAGGTGTGCCGAAAAAATAGAGCAGCTCACGCAGTTGTTTCATAAGCTTAACGCGCAACTGCCCTCTCTACACGCGATTCCTTCGGCAATGGAACGATTCAGTGGTTCTGTCGGGGAGCGGTTACGATTCTTTTCCACAACGGCAGCTCATAATCAAGCCTCCCCATCACAGACTATCACTGTGACCAATCCGCTTTACGGCATGAGCTAGGGGTGTTTGTTTGGTTTTACATCTGGTTTTTCTGGTTGTGTTTTGCTATTCACACACCCGTCGGTAAAAGTTTTCTTTGGGGCTTCAGGTGTTAATACCGACTCGTTTGCGGCAATCGCCATTCCTGTAAAACTTAGCATTGAACTGACAATGGTGATTCCTAAAACATGCGTTATTTTATTCATGGTAATTTCCTTATTTTTCAAAATAAAAAATGCCTGTATTAAGTATGGTTTGAAGTTGCAAATTGTCAAATATTTGATGTTAATCTCATAATTTTTCCATGGGTCGAATGATTTTCTTGACGATTATTCCTAAAGAATTCGATGAAAAAGCCGTTAATCATAAATAATGATACGGAGTTCATCATGCCCGACAATTTTGCCCAATTGCTCTTACAAAACCAAAAGTACGTGGCCATTTACCAAACCAATCCGCTCATGATTTTGATAAAAAGTGAGATCATGCGTGATAAAAAAAATAGACAATCTTTATTGGACGCTATCCAGGTGTTTTCCAATTATTTTCAAAAAACCGTGATGCTGCGTAGCGTCTTAACGGAAGATAATGCCTATTTACACGTTGCCCAGGCCCATCTTAGCGAAGAATTTGGCCATGACATTGCGTTGATGCACGATCGAGGTGAGAAGTTGCCGCAATGGGACGCTATCCTTGAGGCTTGTTCGTGTTGGTTTGCATGGAAAATGTTCACCTTAGACAATGCCGATAAAACTGTTTTGGTTCACCTTGTGCTGGAGTCCAGCGCCAATCTCTTTTTCAAAGAAGCCCATCGTGTGATGTCGCATTATGGGGAAACGAATTATTTTAAAATTCACTGCGATGCAGATGAACATCATGAGGCTATGGGATTCGCGCTGCTCAAGGACTTGCGCCCGCAGGATTATCAACATTTGTTTGAGGTTCAGCGCCAGGGTTGGGACGTATTGTATACGGCATGCGCTCGAATTGCAGATTTGGCAAGCGCTTGATGGCAATCATTGTTCATTTGAAATTGAACATTTTTGCACCGAACTTGATGAATTTTTGAGAAAAAAATGACGTCTGATAAAACAGTGAGTGTGATAAAACTGGAGCCATACAATTGCAACTGGCCGCAGTTGTTTGTCAATGAATCTCAGAAAATTCAATCCATATTGGCAGATAATTATATTGAAGTTCATCATATTGGCAGCACAGCTATTCCAGGAATTTACGCCAAACCCATTATTGATATGCTGTTTGTGGTAAAAAACATCCATGCTTTGGATCGGTTAAACAAGCTGTTTGAATCCTTAGGGTATGTTTGTCTGGGCGAACATGGCGTTCCCGGTCGCCGGTTTTTTAGGACATCTAAAACGAAAAAAATTCACCATGTTCATGTGTATGAAGCGGGGAGTCCCGAAATCAATAGGCGCGTAACTGCTAGGGATTTTATGCGCCACAATTCCGATTAC
>CAZGKX010000048.1:10420-22152 GCA_964525945.1 uncultured Legionellaceae bacterium | reverse complement strand
CTACGCACGCTCCTCAGGGCGAACGGATTAGGGAAAAATGGCTAAACTCGAGGTTGAATTGCAATGATTAAATGGTTAAAACGAAATCAAAATCCCTTGGCACAGAGTGAGTCCAATGACATCGTGGACAAGTGTGTTGAACAGCGGGTCAACGAATCTGTTGACGAAGCGCTCTCGCCCACCAAAACGGGATTTTTTTCAAAATTCAAACAGGGCTTGAGCAAAACACGCCAACAGCTCGGTGATGGTTTGAGTCGTTTGCTGCATGGTAAAAAAGAAATTGATGCGGAGTTGGTTGATGAACTAGAAATGCTATTGATTGCAGCGGATCTAGGGGTTGATACCACGAAACGGGTTTTATCTGAACTGACCGACGATCTAGCTCGGCAACAATTAGCGGATGGGCCAGCCATCTACAACGCCTTAAAAATGCGTTTGCAGCAGATTTTTGTCAATAACAACGGTTGCGAATCGTTAGCATTGGATAAGATGCCCTTGGTCATTTTAATGGTGGGCGTAAATGGTGCGGGCAAAACCACGACCATCGGAAAATTGGCACGGCAATACCAGCAACTGGGAAAAACAGTGATGCTGGCGGCAGGTGACACATTTCGTGCGGCCGCTGTTGAACAATTGCAGGCTTGGGGTGAGCGCAACAACATTCCCGTGATTGCGCAACATACGGGGGCAGATAGTGCTTCTGTTATTTTTGATGCGTTTCAGGCGGCCAAAGCGCGTGGTATTGATATATTGATTGCCGACACGGCGGGGCGTCTTCACACCCAAAATAATTTAATGGATGAACTCAAAAAAATTAAGCGCGTCATGCAAAAAATGGATGGCAATGCTCCGCATGAAACCATGTTGGTGTTGGATGCGAGCATTGGACAAAATGCCCTCAATCAAGCCAAGCAATTTCATGACGCGATTGGCGTGACTGGAATAACCATGACGAAATTGGATGGGACTGCAAAAGGCGGAATATTATTTGCCATTGCTCATGAATTAAAGGTACCATTTCGTTACTTAGGCCTTGGCGAAGGAATTGATGATTTGCGACCGTTTGAAGCGGAGCAATTCGTTAATGCAATATTCAATGATGATCGAATTTAATCAAGTCACAAAACGCTACCCGGGTGGGTACGAAGCATTGAGTCAAGTTGATTTTACGTTGGCCAAAGGAGAAATGGTTTTTTTAACCGGGCATTCTGGCGCAGGCAAAAGCACCTTGTTAAAACTGGTTGCAATGCTGGATCGCCCGTCTTCGGGCCAAATTATTGTGGACAAAGTTCCTTTGATTCAGTTAAAAAAACGCGCTATTGCCGCTCATCGCGCTCGCTTGGGCATTACCTTCCAATCACCCCATTTGCTTCATGACCGCACAGTTTTTGCCAACATTGCTTTGCCGCTGCAAATGCAAGGGCTATCGACACATTTTATCACCAAACGTGTTCATGCCGCCTTGGATTTGGTTGGATTGCTTTCTAAAGAAAAAATATTACCTTTGCATCTTTCCGGTGGTGAGCAACAACGGGTCGGGATTGCGCGGGCAATTGTTCATAAACCTTCAATCTTGCTTGCAGACGAGCCCACAGGCAATCTTGACCCGGCTTTATCCGCTGATGTCATGCGTTTATTTTCCCAACTGAATGAAGCCGGTGTTAGCGTGCTGGTTGCCACGCATGATCTCGCTTTGATTGCGAGCATGAAACACCGTATCGTTATGTTAAAAGGTGGTCGAGTATGTTAAAGGATTTTTCCAGCTACTGGATGGCCCATGTGCTTTCCCTGAAAAGAAGTTGGTCTGTTCTTAGAGCTAAACCATTCGCTACTCTCTTAACCACTTTTGTCATTGCGATGGTGTTAACGTTGCCCACGCTGTTTTGGATAGCGTCCCATAATTTACAACAACTCGCACAAACATGGCAAAGTACCGGCCATATCACCCTCTATCTGAAAACATCACTGAGTGCTGTGGCCAGTGAGGATGCTTTGCTGCGTGTGCGCTCTTCGAATGGCGTCGCTGAGGCTATTTTTAAATCACCCGCTGAGGGGCTGGCTGAGCTGCAACAGCAAGAGGGAATGCAAGACATCATGCAATATTTACCGGACAACCCTTTGCCGGCCGTGATCGATGTTGTTCCCACGTTAACTATTAATTCTCCGGAAAAATTGGCCGAATTGTTTCAGCAATTAAAAGCTTATCCGTTTATTGAGCAGGCGCAGCTTGATATGCAGTGGGTCAATCGTCTCTACACCATCGTTGATGTCATCACCACGTTGACCGATGGCTTGATGCTGTTACTTGCTCTTACCGTGGCGTTTATTATCGGCAACACTTTGCGCATGTCAATCCATGCGCATCAGGAAGAAATACAAGTTCTAAAACTCATTGGGGCCACCGATGCTTTTATTATCCGTCCGTTTCTTTATACCGGTGTCTGGTATGCCCTCAGCGGTGCTTTGACGGCGTTGTTAGTGGTTAATTTGTTTGTTGTTTATTTAGACAATGCTATTAATCATCTGGCATCAGTGTATCAAATGGCTAAGCCTTTGCTCGGCTTGTCCTTTGAGCAATCGCTGTTGTTCTTGTTGTTCGCTGTATTTTTGGGATGGTTTGGAACAATCTTCTCAATAAAGAGACATCTTGCATCTATTGAGCCATGTAATTGATTGTAGTATACTCGTAGACCATTTATGACCACCTTTTTATACACCTTACTTTTGTAGCTGGAGGATAGACATGAGTTTGCAGTTGCAACCTTTGACTATGAATTTGCCCTTAGGTAGCTTGGACGCTTATATCCATCAAGTGAATCAAATTCCCATGCTGACCTTGGAAGAAGAATATGATTTTGCGCAACGCTTTCATGAGCAGGGTGATGTTGATGCTGCTCGTTCCTTGGTTTTAGCGCATTTACGTTATGTCGTGCGAGTGGCTCGAGGTTATTTGGGGTATGGGCTGCCCCTCAGTGATTTGATTCAAGAAGGCAATGTAGGGTTGATGAAAGCCGTTAAGCGCTTTGATCCTAAAATGGGGGTTCGCCTCGTATCTTTTGCTGTGCATTGGATCAAATCAGAAATCCATGAATTTGTATTGCAAAATTGGCGCATTGTGAAAGTAGCCACCACCAAAGCACAGCGAAAATTGTTTTTTAACTTGCGTCAAATGAAGAAGCGTTTGGGTTGGATGAACACGGAAGAAGTTGACGCCATTGCGACTGACCTAGGGGTCAGCCGTGAAGATGTTTTGGTGATGGAACAGCGTTTAAATGCAATGGATTCGCCTTATGATGCCTATGATGCCGATGAGGACGATTCCAGTTATAAACAAGCGCCAGCAGGTTATTTGCATGATGTCAAAAGTGATCCTGCTTATTTGTATGAACGTGAAAATAGCGAAGAGCAGCAGCATGATAAATTGCATTTGGCAATGGCACGTTTGGATGAGCGTAGCCAACATATTTTACAGCAGCGTTGGTTGTTAGACGACAAAGCCACAACATTGCATGGCCTTGCAGAGCAATATGGCGTATCCGCTGAGCGCATACGGCAATTGGAAAAAAATGCCATGCGAAAACTGCGCGAGTACATGGATGAAGCCAATTAATTGAATGGATAAGGATGTTTCTTGTTTAAAAAATGGATATTAATGGGGCTATGCATGCCCGTCTTGGGATTTGCCGATGCTTGGCATGCGGCTCTTGAAGTGCAAGAAGTGTATTTAACCTTTAAGCCGCGTTATATTTCCACCGTCGATCAGGCCTCCTCACGATTTACCGATCCATCTTCGGGACAAGGAGTTGCTTTATCGGCGGACTATACTTGGGATTTACCCCATTCTTTTGGTGTTGCGGTTCAAGCCATGGCGTCTTACGACAATGCCGAATGGCATTTAACAACCGATGAACCGGCCGATTTAACGTATGGTATGCCCTGGCGCTATGGAGCTAGCGTGCTGCCAGAATACCGATTTAATAATAAATGGGCCGGTTTTATCGAGTTGGGCATTGAGCAAGGCCGGGTCGAGCAAGAAAAAGAATCAGACACTGCTAGCACTTATAACCATTCGCAATGGGTAACCGGTGGCACCGTCGGCGGCGGCTTGCGTTACGATGCCAATGATCGTGTCGGAATGTTTGTGAGCTACCGCTATACGCAATTCCAAAGTTATCAATTTTTCTCGCAATTGGCCAATGACGCTGTTCCCGAAATTATCCAGGATTCACCCTACAGTTCAATCGTGAGTCTAGGTATTATTGCCAAACTGGGTTGAAAATTGGCTTGCATCTTGAAGGCTTGGTCCAACCTACAAATAGACGTTAGTTCAAAATGAATTCACTATAATTTAAAGATTTTTTGATGAGGTCGCTCTCTGGTGGATATCCTCAATACGGTACCACTTTCATTTTTTTTCATGTCCTGCAGTTGATAATTTAAAATAAATTGAGCAATAGCGGCTTTAAATAAAATTTCTGTAACTGCAAAAGCCGGGCAATTACGTCGCCCGACTGAAAAAGGAACGAACGGAAATTGCCCTAGCGTATTAGGATTGAGATTATTTTTTCCATTTTCGTTATTTGCAGGGGGCGACAAAAATCGTGTAGGATCGAATTGATTGGGATTCGTCCAATATTCATCTCCTTTCGTTAAACGTTGCAAATCTATAATGACCATCGTATTCGGTGGTATAGTCAGTGCATCAGATTTATACCCCTTTGCTGTATATCTCGGTACAGCAGTTGGAGCATCAAAACGAATAGACTCTTTGTAAAAAGCATTTAACACCGGCAAGGCTTTAAGCGTCAGGGCATCTGGCTCATCTTCAGGGCAGGCATTATCTAGTTCATCGCGAAGCATTTTGAGTTTATTAGGATCCGCAACAATTTTCTCTAAGCAAATTACAATTGCATCCGTTAAATTATCCGCAGCTTTTAAGAGTAGGGGGAGAGTTTGTACCATAGGTTTTTCAAAATATTGTCTAATTTTGTCATGGGACAAGGCTTTAAGGGCAGCATATTGCTCTTCCGAGGTAAGGTTTGGATTTTCATCTCTAAATAAGCTGACCACAGCCGCTGCAATCAAGTTAACGTTTTCTGGGAAATTTTCTGTGTGTAAAACATCAATAAGTTTGTTAAATTCTGGTTCTAAAATTTCTTGAGAAAACGCTTTATAGACCTCCCTTTTTTTCCTTAAACGTGGTATATAATTAAGCAATTCAGGAAAGGGGAAAGTGCCCCAACGTTGCACATCGTTGCTGTAAGCTTCCATTAAATCATAAGTATTACCAGGTAATTGAGTCACACCTAAAATATTATCTAGCAATACAGTGCGGACTATACTGCACACTTCATGACGCAACTCGATCTGCGTTGCGGAGCCTATTGCCCTATCTATTTCCTTAATCATCGGTGTATAAAGTTTTGATGGCGTAAGAAAACGAGATAAGTTTTTTCGTAATGAAATTGCACCATGTCCAATTTCTGAAATAATAAAAAAATCGTTCCCAGAAAAAAATTTAAATGAAGTGTGTCCTTTTCGACTACTTGTTTCCTCATCCAATTGGTTTATCAACCCAACGAGTTCAGTTTGAGAACGAGGGGAGATAACCGCATAATTTCCTCCCAAATATCCCAAATGAGTAATGCTGCTCCCGCTTTCATTGCTTTGAGCTTCTGTGATTAGTTTTCTTATCATCAAGTTAGGATCTTGAAAAAATTCTCTTGTATTGCCTAGAGCAAATTCTTCAATTTTCTGCAAAGTAAAATGGACAAGAGAAAATGCCTCATTTGAAAAATAATTTATACCAAAAAAGACCGCAATACCTATTAATTCTTCTGGAAACATGGACAAATCCTTTTAGGACTTTATGATTAAGTATGGATCAATGTGATTTTTTTACAACAATTGATGCGATTATCGAGTTGCTTCATAAATAATATTACCTAAAATACAAAAGGGGCACTGATATGGGGAAGCTTGCGATGGACCTTAACTTGAGTGGGGTGATCAAAAAACAATTCTGTTAATCGATGACAAATAAGGGGGGTATTTAACCCCCTTCAAATGACCTGGATTAATCCGCCTGCAAAAAAATCGTAAAATTAAGACTTCAATGTTTCATAAAGTCTTTTTTTAGTGGTGTCATCAACAAAAGCACAATCAATCGCCATTTTGGTGATGGAGCGCATGGTATCATCTGAGTATTGATACGCTTGTTGGACAATGGCGTACTCTCGGCCTACGGTGGTGCTAAAAAAAGGGGGATCATCAGAGTTAAGGCTGACGTTGATCCCTTCTTTAAAAAACGTGGGAAAAGGATGGCTTTGCAGATCATTAAATAAACCCAATTTAATGTTGCTGGAAGGGCAAAGTTCAAGGGCAATACCCCGCTCTTTAAGCAACGCCATCATGTCTGGCGAATGGATGGCCTGCACCCCATGCCCTATGCGCTGAATAGGCAAATGTTCAATGGCTTCAAACATACCACTGGCTGCTGCAAATTCCCCCGCATGCACGGTGCAAAACAAGCCCATTTCTGCTGCAATTTGATAGGCTTTGCTAAAAAGTTTCGGTGGAAAGTTAAACTCATCGCCTCCTAAACCAAAACCTGTGGCACAAGCAACCGGTTCTTTTCCAAAATTAAGGGCGACATTCACGGCAGCCTCCGCACCAAAATGACGCACGGCGGTAATAATAATACGACCGATGATTCCAAATTGCGATTCTGCATCCCGAATGGCTTGTTCAATCGCCCTCAAATGCTCAATGGAAGGAATGCCACTCACTTTTTCAGCATGATCAGGGGAGTACATCATTTCAACGTAGATGGTATGCTCGAGTGCGCACGTGCGTAAATAATCAAATGTAATGTCATAATAATCTTGAGGGGTTCGGATTAATTCTGCGAGAACATCGTAAACGTTTAAAAAATCCAAAAAGTCCTTATAGACATAGCTCTGCCCAGAACTGTCTATTAAATTGGCAGGAAGGGGCAACTTGTTCCGAGCCGCGAGTTTTTGAGCTAAAATGGGAGAGATGGTACCCTCGAGATGAACATGCAGCTCTGCTTTTTTAATGGGCATTGTAATCCTTTTTAATCGAAACCATGAATGATATGGCAACTTTAATAAAAATTCGATAAAATTACAATTCGCGGCGCATGAAATGCCATGCATGACCTTGTGCTGAACTGCTCCAGTCTAGAGATTTATTTTATGAATACAATTGATATTGAAAAAGCGTATGTAAGTCCTTATGATAGATTTTTGCATGAATTTGATGCGACCCATGAAAAATCAGCATCGCAATTAAAAGAAATCAACAAATACCAGCGCATTTTTGCTTTACGGGATAATGCCACAGAGCTCCAGCAATCTGATGAGATTTGGACTGAATTTTAGGATGATCTATGGCCATCTGGTTTTCTAACATAACCCCTGACGATTTGAATCGTCGTGGTAAAAACACCTTAGCGGATTTTTTGAGTATAAATTTTATTGAGGTGGGTGAAGACACGTTAACAGCCACCATGCCTGCTACAGATAGAACCAAACAACCCATCGGCATCGTGCATGGCGGCGCCAATGTGGTGTTGGCAGAGACCCTGGCGAGTACGGCAGCCAATGCCGCGGTTGATTTCGATAAATTTTATTGCGTGGGTTTGGAAATAAATGCAAACCATATCCGCTCAGTACGAGAAGGGCTCATTACAGGGATCACGCGGCCCATCCACATCGGTCGCACCACCCACGTTTGGTCCGTAGAACTGTACAATGAAGCCGGCAAAATCACCTGTATTTCTAGAATGACCGCCTCCGTGCTCGCCCGAAAGTAACTCATTCCTCCATCATTTCCTGCGATTTTAAAGCGGCAACAACAATTCATTATTAGGATAGACTATAATCATAATTCTAGGGGGAGGATATGAACGATTTTCTGGATTTATCGAGCGCAAATGCGATAGAAGTCGCCAAATTTTTATTAAAATATATCCCCATCGCAATTCCAAACAGTTCTACAAAACGTTCTTTAGCGCCGGAAGGTTATCCTGCCGATGGTGCAATAGAGCAAACAATCCGTGGCTACCAACACCAGACAGCGTCACCTTATGAGGCGGCTGTTAAAGCACTGGAAAGCGGTTGTGGTAATTGCCAAGAAATGGCATATCTTGGGGCGTTGATCTTAAGAGCGGCTGGGTATAAAGGCGAAGTCGCGATAGGGCAATATGGTATAAATCATCAGTTTTTACTTGTTGAAGATTTGATTGTGGATCCATGGGCGGAATTTTGCTGCTTAAAATCAATGTGGAGACAGAACATAACCGCGTATGGTGGGAGTGTCCGACAAAATATTATGCATGGCCGGCTTCTATCCCCCGAACATTATGAGATGGAGGACGAAGAGCCCGAAGTTATAGAGGTCATCCCTTCCTCATACAAGCCCGCTTTGTCTATCGATAGGATTAGAGATCTTCTTCTGAGAAAAGAATTTGAGCCGTTGGATACACCAACTTTATCTGAAAGCCCTTACCCTATCAAACAGGGCCTTAAATAAGCAGGACTGACTAAACTCTAGCTCAGTGTAAAAAGCGGGAAAATCGAACATTAAACAAAAATTTCCCGCTTCCACTAGACCTTATTTGCGCAAAAACAAAGAAAGTAAAAATCCAATTCCCCCCGCAATTAACAATGAGGTCACAGGGTTATCTTTTACTTTAACCAATAATTCATCAGAATATTCTTTCACATTATCTTGCATGGTATCTACTGTTTCTTTGCCTTGCTTGTATATTTCAGTCCCCAATTTTTTGCCTTCTTGCAACAATTCATTGGCTGAATTTTGAATGTGTTCTTTCTTTTGTTCTATTTTATCTTGCAATTTATTGTATTTTAAATTGATGTTTTTAGAAGTTTCCATTTCAATTCTCCTTTATAAATTCATCCAAAACAGAATGTAATTTAGCGTAATGTTCATCTCACTATTAATAGTAGAGTATCAATTCAACAACATCAATTTTTTGTCAAAATAAAAGTAATTTATAAAAAATACACTATAATTTTAAAGAGGAATCACAGAAATTTATATTAAAAATTAAGGGTGTTTTACAAGGAGGTTATGATGTTAGGTTGGGCGGTTACTTTTTTTATCATAGCGATCATTGCAGCAGCCTTAGGGTTCGGCGGTATAGCCGCAGCTGCAGCGGGGATTGCGAAGTTGTTGTTTTATTTATTTCTTATCTTGTTTATTGTTTTTCTTATTCTGTGGGTTGTGGGGGGAAGAAGAGGTCCACCACCGCCGCCAGTTTAAGTGCGCGTATTTTTGCGTTTAAAGCACCACCATGGTGGTGCTTTATTTTGATGTTTTTTCATGAAAAATGTGAAGAAATTTATCCGAAAATTAAGTGCAGTAATTTATACGATATGATCGTTAACAATGAAGCGGCTGGCAGTGTTAAAATCCAGGAGGTAAAAATATTTCGAATCACAATTAAATTCAATGCACCAATGCCACGAGCTAGTCCTACTCCCAGTACAGCACCTACCAGCGTTTGAGTTGCGGAGACAGGAATGCCCAAGCTTGTGGCCACCACCACCGTCGTCGCCGCAGCCAGGGTTGCCGCAAAAGCTCGACTCGGCGTAAGTGCTGTGATCGAGCTACCCACCGTTTCTATCACTTTGCGGCCATAGACCAACAAACCACTGACAACCCCTATACAGGCCAGCAAAATGGTCCAAGAAGGGTAGCTGGCAGCGCTGAGAGGTTGGTGTGTGTTCATCGTTAAGCTATGAATGATGGTCAATGGGCCAACAGCCAAGGCAACATCATTGGAACCATGAGCAAAAACCATGGCGCAGGCAGTCAAAGCCATTAACACTGCAAAATATCTTTCAACTTGTAAAAATCGCTCACGGCGCTTCATGTTTGGATTTTCTTTCAGGCGCCGAATAAAAAAAACACCGATGGCGGTGATGCTAAAACTAGAGATGAGTGTCACGATTAAATTTTGTTGGAAATTCAAATGAATATGAAAATGGTGCAACCCTTTAAATACGGTAATAAACGATAAGATACAACCCACTAAAAAAAGATAAATGGGCACATAAATTTTTGCTTTTTCCAAGGGATCATTTTTGACGAAAATCGATTGTTGTATGCTAAAAAATAAAGCGTAACCGGTCACTCCGGCAATGAGGGGAGAGGTCACCCAACCAATAGCGATATGGGAGACTTGGTTCCAATGGATCGCATTGCTGCCTAACACAACACTCCCAAAGCCCACCATGGAGCCTACCAAGGCGTTGGTGATCGAGACTGGAACCCCAAAATAACTGGCAAGATTCATCCAAATGGTACAGGCTAACAAAACCCCTAACATGCCTTCACAAAGCACTAAGGGCTGCCCCGACAATTGGCTGGTGTTGATGATACCGTCCCGCATTGTTTCCGTTACACCTGTGCCGCCCAAAAAGGCGCCAGCAAACTCAAAAACAACGGCAATGAGCATGGCTTGCTTGACTGTAATGGCTTTTGAGCCCATTGTGGTGCTCATGACATTTGCTAAATCATTAGCGCCAACACCCCACGTCATCAGAAAACAAAGCACAACAGCGAGACTAACAAATAGTATTGAATGATCCATAGGTGATTTTTACCGTGCAATAAGAATTTGTAGACGACCACCCACCGTTTGGGCGTGGTCAGCCAATTCGCCAATCCATTGAACGAGTTTATAGAGGAAAATTACTTCAATCGGAGTGAGGTTTTCTTCAAGCTCAAAAATCCGATGCCTAATTTCAGATAATTTATCGTCACTGTCATGTTCAATTTCATCAAGAGTGACAATCATCTCTTCAACAATTTTAACTTCATTGCCACGAAAACCGCTTTCTAGCAATTGGTCCAATTCATTAATGGCTTTGCATGCTTGTTCAGCGGCATCCAGGCAGCGGGTTAAAAACTGCATGAATAGATTTGATATCGCCTCAGGAATTGCCATTTTTCGACTGACAATTAATCCAGCAATATCTTCAGCTTTATTGGCGATACGATCTTGTGCGCTTAACAATTCCAGTAAATCTGTTCGTGATACAGGTAGAAATAAACCTGTTGGCAAATGCAATCGTAAATCACGTTTGATCAAATCAGCTTCTTTTTCAATCGAGACAATTTTATTTTTAATGGATTCAGCCAGTGCCCAATCCAATTGCAGGACGGCTTCAAAAAAGGGATGAAGTTGTTTTGCACAGAGATATGCTTTGCGCATATGCCGCTCAATAGGCCTGATGGGTGATGGCCCGAACATGTTAAAAATACTGCCCATGTGCATGTACCTTTTCAAGAATTGAGGCAAGTATATCGAACATTTGTTAAAAGTTCTATCATTGCATTGCCCCAGGGCTTCGTTTAAAATGCGCAAAAATGAATCTATATGGCGGCTCTTATGATAAAAATGCTCTTTTTACTTGTATTTGCCAGTGTGACGTACGGCCACCAGTACCCTGTCCAACTCGGCGATACCAAAGTCATTATTGATAAACAACAATTTGGGGCAGGCAAAGCCTTTGTGCATTTGCATCAAAATGAAACCACGGCCCTAAAAGCTGCAAAAACAATTGCTAAAAAAGAGGGGGGAAGTGTATTAACCCTTATTCATCCTGGGCAATACCATTATTTTAGTGGTAATATAATTATAAAAAGTTAGATGGATATCTCTATTGTTATACCTAATT
>CAZGKX010000048.1:0-10410 GCA_964525945.1 uncultured Legionellaceae bacterium | reverse complement strand
AATATCGTTTTTCACTTAAAAAACCAGCGTTAGGAGTTTGATCCTAACCGAATTTTTTCGGATGTCGGCATCAAAAACACCTTGCAACAGTTTGGCCCATATTCCACGTCAGCCCATCAACAAGTTAAACATTTGGCCCAGAAAATTAAGTTGCTATTGCCCAAGGGCAAAGTCATTGCTGTTCATAACAATAACGCCTATTCTTTGCATGATTATCAATCCGGTCATGCATTGGCCAATGATGCAAAATTGCTGTACATGGACCCTAAGAATTTTTATCGAAACTTTTATTTGGTGACCCAATCCAAAGAATACCATCGTTTAAAAAAATTGCATTTTAACAGTGTGTTACAAGCTAAAAATGCGACCGATGATGGTTCACTTTCTGTACTTTTCGCCCGATCAAATTATATCAATGTCGAGGCGGGTTACAATCAATTGGCCATGCAAATGAAAATGCTTCGACAAGCGTAGCGATTGTTGACAATCGATAACGGCTTTTGCAGATGGCCAAAACAAATACCCCCCTTGGTTTGCTGTTTAAAAAAACAAAAACTATAATGTTAATACATGGTGTTTGATCAGGGATGGGATGATGAACGCAAAAATAATAATAGCAATGGTGTTAGCGACGGTTATGGGTGTTCTGACCGGCTGCACACTTAATTCAGATGGGCCTGCGCCGGGCTATGTGGATTATACACCAGGGTATTATGGGTATAAGGTGGGGTATGATGGTACCGCAAACCCCGATATTGGTTATGGCCCAAATGCCGATGATACTGATTTTAACCATGACAGCGCTGTCGGTTATGGTGGTGTTAATGTGTACGATTATAACCAAAGTTAACCGTCTTGCGCCTAGAAAGGCGCAAGAGGTTGATTAGTCGTAGGAATCCGTTTCGCAATTATTGGTTTGAAGATCGCGGTGTTCACCGGCGCGGCAAGCGGGTTTGTTGGGGCTATTTTTTTGAGCGGAGTATGTTGGCCCATAACTCCCACCTTTATTCAAGGGAACCACGAAAGCGGCATGAGCAAACCCTACCGCTGAAAAAGCCAAACCAAGAGACAACAACAAAATTTTTATCATTATTTCGCTCCCTTTAAAACATGAAGATCTGTAACCGTTTATGGAATGGTGCATTCACAATACGTTACCCACTTGTATAAAGTATAGCAAAATACTTTGGAGATTATTTGATCTTTTGATGAATTATTTGATCAATGTTTTGTTTTTTTTACCCGGTTCTTCACAGGCCAAACGCGGAACCAGATAACCAGGCAAGCGTGCTTGCAATTCTTGATACAGGGTAAGGGCTTGCTGCGTCTTTATCGCAAAATGTGCTGCACCCTGTACTTTATCAAGCAAGTGCAAATAATATGGCAACACCCCGCATTCAAATAAACGTTCGCTGAGTGCCACTAATGTGTTGACGTTATCATTGATGTGAGCAAGCAATACCGATTGATTGAGCAGATGGCACCCGGCATTCCGCAACAAGAAACAGGCGTTTTCCACCTCATGGTTGAGTTCTTGGGCATGATTGCAGTGCAGAACAATCACCTTTTTTAAGCGCGTCTTTGCCAGTAATTTTAAAAAAGCAGGTGTCAGACGTTCAGGCAAAACCACTGGAATGCGGGTGTGAATTCGCAAGGTTCGTAAATGTGGAATGGTTGCTAATTGTAAAAACAACTCCGTTAAAAGCAGATCTTTGGCCAATAAAGGGTCGCCGCCACTTAAAATCACCTCGTGAATTTCAGGGTGTTCAGCAATATAAGCGATGGCCTCATGCCAACCTTGGCGTCCTGGGTTATTTTGTTGGTACGGAAAGTGACGTCTAAAGCAATAACGGCAATTCACGGCACAAGCACCTGTTACGGTGAGTAACACGCGGCCATGGTATTTGTGAATAACCCCGGGCACAGGATTGGACGATTGTTCTGCCAATGGATCTTGTGTGTAGCCCGCTGTGGTATGTAATTCTTCATGGATAGCGAGCACTTGCAACAATAAAGGATCGTTCGGGTTCCCTGGTTCCATACGGGCCGCAAATCCTCTGGGCACACGCGTTTTAAATTGTTTTTCGGCAAGCGTGCTGCCCAATTTTAAAGGGATGTGCAAAAAATCAAGTAATTCCGCAGCGGTGCCGATGCCATTTGCTAGAATTTGTTGCCAATTAGGATTTGAATCTCGCATTCATTATTCAGACTTGATAAACTGTGCGGACTTTAACGAAAATATGACAAAATCTCAACAGTGGGGAACGAATGACAGTCTATAATACAAACGAGCTCAAATGCGGCTTAAAAATAATGGTTGATGATGCTCCGTGCAACATCCTCGACTGTGAGTTTGTCAAACCTGGTAAAGGACAAGCGTTTACGCGTTTAAAAACAAGAAATTTAAAAACGGGGCGTGTGGTCGAACGGACGTTTAAAGCCAATGATACGTTCGAATCTGCTGATGTGATTGACCTTGAAATGCAATATTTATACAACGATGGTGAACATTGGCATTTTATGGTTCCCGATACCTTTGAACAATATGCTGTTGATGCACAAAGTGTGGAAGACGCTGCAAAATGGTTAAAGGAACAAGATGTTTGTGTGGTCACCCTTTGGAACAACCAACCGTTGATGATCACGCCGCCTACTTTTGTGGTGCTGACAATTGTCGAAACAGATCCTGGCTTAAAAGGTGACACGTCGGGCGGTGGTGGTAAACCCGCAACATTGGAAACAGGTGCTGTGGTGAGGGTTCCCTTGTTTGTGCAAACAGGCGAACTGATCAAAGTTGATACGCGAAAAGGTGAATATATTTCGCGCGCTAAAGAGTAATTTGCTTGGTGTCGACTCTTTTCTTGCGTCGATTTTAATCGAGGGGCTGTAACAGGCCCCCCGGCGTATCGAATCTACCATACCTTTTGCACCATCAACCCTGCTCTTGGTACAATTGTAACAATTTATCTTGTGCGCAATAACTTCCACTTCGTAGCGGTTTGTAATGGCCATTGCTTTGCATTTCCCAGCAATTTGTATTGTCTTTTAAGTAATTTTTAAAAATCTCTTGCTTGATGCGCTTACGGCAATTTTCATCCAATATGGGAAACATGATTTCAATGCGATGGTATAAGTTTCGTTCCATCAAATCAGCACTGGCGCAATAATAATGTTCATTTTTGCCTTCTTTAAAATAATAAACACGGTGGTGCTCAAGGAAGCGACCGGCGATGGCGACGACTCGAATATTGTCTGAAATACCCCGTATTCCCGGCCGCAAACAACAAACCCCCCGCACCAATAAAATAATTTTAACACCTTTCTGTGACGCCATGTACAAGGCTTGTATCATAAGCTTATCAGTTAACCCATTGACTTTAATGATAATTTCAGCGTCTTCTTTGTTTGTGGCGGCCAAACTGCATTGCTCTATGAGGTGCAAGATATTTTTTTGGAGGGTAAACGGGGAGTGGCACAACTCCTTTAGTTTAACTGTTTTTCCCAGGCCAGTTAATTGCTGAAAAATAAGTTGCACATCTGCGGCAATGGCGGGATGAGCGGTTAACAGACCCAAATCGGTGTAACGCTTGGCCGTTTCATCATGGTAGTTACCGGTGCCTAAGTGCACGTAAGGTTTTAATTTGCCGTGTAAACGTCTCACCACCAACGTCATTTTGGCATGCGTTTTAAATCCCACCACCCCATACAACACCAGCACGCCTGCTTCATGCAAACGATTGGCGAGTTTTAAATTCGACTCTTCGTCAAACCGTGCGCGTAATTCGATAACAGCGGTCACCTCTTTGCCCGAACGAGCAGCTTCAACAAGGGCTTGTACCATAAAAGAATCGACATGTGTGCGATAAAGTGTTTGCTTGATGGCATAGACATGGGGGTCAGCTGCGGCTTCGCGCACAAAATCAACCACGACATCAAAGCTTTGAAATGGATGGTGCAGTAAAATGTCTTGCTCATCTAAAACATTAAATAAATGATGCTGGTGTTTAGGAAACAAGGGATATTGGGCGGTAAACGCCGGGTAATTTAAGTCAGGGCGTTTAATACGATTGAGCGTGCCTAAAAAACGTTGCAAATTAACCGGACCATCGCAGTAATACACGTCATCATGGCGCAAATGGTATTTGTGCAGCAGAAAATCCGTGATGCCATCTGGGCACTCTTTATCAATTTCAAGACGCACGACATTGCCATAATGGCGTGAAGAAAGCTCGCGTTGTACCGCAACGGCCAAATCTTCAACTTCTTCATCACGCAAAAATAAATCACTGTTACGCGTTAATCGAAAAGCATAACAGCCACCGGTTTCCATGCCGGGAAACAAGCGATGAATATGGGTTTTAATAATTGACGAGAGATAAACAAAATAGCTTCCATCGCCACATAACTCGGAAGGAAGATGAATAATGCGCGGCAATGAGCGAGGTGCATGCACAACGGCATAATTGATGTTGCGATCAAAAGCATCTTTGCCACTTAAGGACACAATAAAATTTAAACTTTTATTAAACAGACGTGGAAAAGGGTGGGCTAAATCCAAGGCGATAGGGCTCACAATGGGCAGCACCTCGTTTTTAAAATAATGCGTGGCCCACAAATGGATGTCGTCTGTCCAATCCTCTGTTTTATAAAAATGAATCTTTTCTTTTTGCATTCCTGGTAACAATTTTGTATTAAAAATAGAAAAAATTTCATCGGTTAACAGGTGGGTGCGTTTGCTGAGATGGCTTAATATTTCATCAGCATATAACCCATCGATACTTAATTTTCTCGATGCCAAGGCTATTTTTTCTTTTAAACCAGCGACGCGGATTTCAAAAAATTCATCCAAATTGCTGCTGCAAATGCATAAATAACGCATGCGTTCCAAAATTGGAATACGCTCATCACTGGCGAGTTGCAAGATGCGATCATTAAATTCCAGAGCAGTAAATTCCCTGTTGATATAATATTCAGGGTTATCCAACGAAAGGGTCACTCTGCAAACTCCATGGGGTAGTTGTTTAGCGAATGCCTTAGAGTAAAATATTTTTGTTTGAACAGCTAGGGGCTGGGGAAATTTTATCCGTTATGACCCTTTACCAAAACTCAAAAGTGGTTTAACTTTCAGGATCTTGCCAAGCGTTGTTATGATGGATCATGCTTAAACTATTCAAAAATTTTACCTGGCTATTGATCGCAGTATTGGGTGCTGCTGCGATTGCTGGCATTGCTCTTAATCGAGGTGAGCAGATCAATGCTCTCTGGTTTATTGTGGCCGCCTTTTGTGTTTATGCCATTGCGTATCGGTTTTATGCTGCATGGATTTCCACCACGGTTTTGGTGACGGATTCCCAGCGCCTCACCCCAGCTCAGCGCTTCGACAACGGTCGAGATTTTGTACCCACGCATAAATGGATTGTATTTGGACATCATTTCGCGGCTATTGCAGGCCCTGGGCCTTTGGTGGGCCCTACATTGGCAGCCCAATTTGGTTACCTGCCTGGCACGTTATGGATTCTAATTGGCGCGGTATTGGGGGGATGTGTTCAAGACATGGTGACTTTGTTTTTTTCAATGCGACGCAATGGAAAAAGCCTTGGTCAGATGGCTCGTGATGAGTTAGGCCCATTGGGTGGATGCGCAGCTTTGGTTGGCACCTTTATTATTATGATCATTTTGATCGCCGTGTTGGGCTTGGTCGTTGTCAACGCCATGAAGCATAGCCCTTGGGCCACCACCACGGTTGCTGCCACTATACCTATCGCTATGCTGGTTGGTTTGTATATGCGGTCAATACGTCCCGGCCGTGTGCTCGAAGCATCGACGCTTGGTGTTGGTTTGTTGTTGTTGGCCGTGGTGGCTGGCAGGTGGGTGGAACGTTTTCCTGTTTTGCATCAGCTGTTTGATCAAGATGGATTGACCTTGGCATGGTGTGTCATTGCTTACGGGTTCACTGCCGCGATTGCGCCGGTGTGGTTGCTCTTGGCACCTAGGGATTATTTATCCACTTTTGTGAAATTAGGCACCATGGCCTTATTGGCCATTGCCATTATTGTGTTGCATCCCGTGATTAAAATGCCTGCGATTACACCCTTTATTGATGGAACGGGTCCAATTTTTGGCGGAAAATTGTTTCCATTTGTCTTTATCACCATCGCCTGTGGAGCCATTTCCGGTTTTCATGCCTTGATTGCGTCAGGAACCACCCCTAAATTGTTGATGAATGAACGGGATATCCGCATGGTGGGTTATGGCAGCATGTTGTTGGAATCATTTGTTGCCATTATGGCAATGATTGCAGCGACAGTGCTTGATCCGGGTGTATTTTTTGCCATCAATACACCGGCAGGCGCCAGCGGTCTTGAAGTGCTGCCTGCTCTGTTTAGAGTAGACCCACAACGCATGCAATTCTTGGCCAACCAAATGGGTGAAGCAACATTGTACGCACGCACGGGCGGTGCTCCCTCTTTGGCAGTGGGCATGGCCAGCATATTAGGGCGTGTTTTTGGAGAAAATTTACTGTCGTTATGGTATCACTTCGCCATTATGTTTGAAGCTATTTTTATTTTGACCACAGTGGACGCCGGTACACGCGTGGGTCGCTTTATGTTGCAAGATATTTTGGGCTTGATTTGGCCAAAAATGGCCAAAACTTCATGGACGCCATCGGTGGTTGTCGCCAGTATGCTGGTGGTGTCTGGTTGGGGTTATTTTCTTTACATTGGTGTTATTGACCCAAATGGTGGTGTTAATATTTTATGGCCTTTGTTTGGAATTGCGAACCAAATGTTGGCGGCTATCGCACTTTGTGTGGCCACCGGTATCCTGGTGAAATCGGGCAAAGCAAAATTTGCCGGAATAACGGCATTGCCATTGCTGTGGCTGCTCATCGTAACCACAATGGCGGCATGGGAGAAAATGGTCAGCAAGGATCTGCGGATCGGCTTTTTTTCTGCGGCGAATGATTTAAGCAACAAATTGTTGGCTGGTGTTTTACCGCCTGACAAAGCATCTATTGCTCCCCGCTTAATTTTTAACCTGCATTTGGATGCATGGCTGACACTTTTCTTGGTGGCATTGATGTGGTTGATTGTGTTCGATATGCTGCGGGTTTGCGTGCGTTGCCTGCTGGGTAAACCCGTGCCTCCCACAATGGAGTCGCAATACCTGCCAGTGTTCCAAGGTTGATGCTATTCTCGCTCAGGTCTAGCGCATTGGAACCTGGAACGTTCGAACCACCAAGGGAGACCCTTTGTTATGCTAAGAATAATCACCACATTATGGAAAACGCTACGTTACATGAGCGGCGATGATGCCTACGAGCGTTATTTGAATAATTTTTCGAAAACAGCGTGTGATATGCATCAACCTTTGAGCAGAAAAGCCTTTTTTCAAGAACAGCAGGTTCAAAAATGGCAGGGCATCAAACGTTGTTGTTAATTTGTTAACACAAAGCAAACGGCAATAAATCCAAGAAATCCCCAAAACGGAGATAATTGCCAAAATGCTAACGCCATAAAAAACACAACGCATGCAATGGTAATCGCCAACGAATAATGCACGGCAATAACCCCTTGCGCGATGGAAAAGGTTGCAGCACCCAACAAAGCCAATGCACCATATTGGACGCCGATCATGATTCTACGGGTGATCGGATTGTCGTGTACACTTAACCAATGGTACCCCAGTAAAGCAATGCATAATCCTGGCAAGTTTAAACAAGCCACCGCCACAACCATGCCAAGAAATCCTGCTGCTTTATAACCAATCAACGCGGAGAGTTTTACGGCGGTTAAGCCGGGAAATAAAAAACTACTCCCCACCATGCGAATGAATTCGTCCGGCTCAACCCAATGCCGGTAATTTACGGCTTCGTATTCGATCAATTTCAGCATGGAATTGCCGCCACCCAATGAAATCAATCCAATTTTTCCAAAACTGAAGATCAGTGTCAGCAATGTGGGTATCATGCATGGCCTTTTAAAAATGTGATGTAATCACACGTGGCATCAAGGCCAATAATTTGTTTAGCAAGTGATGTAACCAACATTAAGGAGCGAGATTCAATATTGACGCTAAAATAGGTGGCATTTTTAACATGCAGTTTGGCCAATTCAAGAGTGCATTTCGGGGACGTTTCAAAAGGATAAATCAGGGCCTCTTTTTCCACGTGAATCTTATGCCGAGTATTTTGGCTATGCTGCCAAAGCATTGACGGGGTGATATCATTTAACCCAGGCAAAGAGGACGTTCGTGTTTGTTCATCCAATTTAATTTTTTTACCGTAGCCTTGTGCATAGGGCGTGGTTGCCAATAGCGGCTTGTAGAGCAATTGCTCTCTGCGAATTTTAAGGTTGTAATTGGCGTCAGGTAACACGCAATAAATATCGTCACGGTGTTTGATTTCATAGCGTGATATATCAAGGTATTTGTCGTTTAAACCATGCAGCGTGATCACCGTGTTTTCTGGCCAAAAAAAACGGGCTTCCCAACGTATATCTTCTTGTTCAAGTCCGCGAGGAGTGGGCATTTGCAGCGGATTGCTATCGTTGATTTCAAAATTCCACAGTAAACGTTTATTCATAATGAGGCTACTTTGATCGGAGGTTGTCAGGATAACGTGCATCCATGCAAGGAATCAAGATGCACGAAACGTACAATTGTACTTTTTGAGGATTGTTGGGCTGGCTATTCTCCTTTTTCCAGGTTTAAAAACATCAAATTAAAAAAATGATTTGCTCCTCGCCCATACTGGCGTAAGATATCTACATTTTAAAGACATAGGAACGGATTGTTATGGCGACCATTTTATTTTTTGTATATCTACTTTTTACCTTGATCGTACTTTATCGAGCAATGCCCGCCGTTGTTTGGGAAGCTGGCAGTGTTGTTTATTTAATTGCCACACTGGTGGTTGGCATGACGTGGTGGTTAGGGCTCCTGGTGTGGGCCGTTATTATTGGCATCATTGTTGTTTTACAGTCAGAATCCGTGCGTATTATGCTCAGCGATCGCCTTTTTCAAAAGGCAGGCGCTTCTATACCTAAATTATCGAAAACGGAAGAAGAGGCTTTGAATGCCGGGGACACGTGGCTTGAGCAAGATATCTTTAGGGGAACCCCTGATTGGGATCGTTTGGCAGCCATCAATACCCACCTCACCGCTGAAGAGCAAGCATTTTTAAACACGGAAACACAAACCCTCTGCAGCATGCTGAATGAATGGGAAATCAGCCAAGCCCATGATTTGCCTAAGCCCGTTTGGAATTATTTAAAAGAAAACGGTTTTTTTGGGTTGGTGATTGCCAAAGAATATGGTGGCAAAGGTTTTTCTGCCCGGGCTCATTCGGATATTGTTTTAAAAATTGCTAGCCGCTCCGGTGTTGCCGCGGTGACGGTGATGGTTCCGAATTCCTTAGGGCCAGGTGAACTGTTGCAGCATTATGGTACCGATGATCAAAAATCTTACTACTTACCGCGCTTGGCCAAAGGCATTGATATACCCTGTTTTGCCTTGACAGAGCCAGATGCAGGCAGTGATGCCACGTCCATTAAATCAGAAGCTGTAGTGGTCGAAAAAACAATTGATGGTAAAAAAGTTTTGGGTTTGAATTTAACGTTGAATAAACGTTGGATCACGCTCTCGCCGATTGCGACGTTGATTGGGCTTGCCGTAAATTTGAAAGATCCTGATGGTTTATTGCAAGGGGTGGGCAGCGAGGGGATCACGTGTTTGCTGATCGATCGCAATTCGGCCAACCTTGAGATTGGTAATCGCCATTTACCCGCGGATCAACCGTTTATGAATGGCACCATTCGAGGCGACAATGTTTTTGCACCGATCAGCAGCATCATTGGCGGACAACAAAAAGCCGGCGGTGGTTGGCAAATGTTGGTTGAGTGTTTATCCATTGGTCGCTCTATTTCATTGCCAGCATTGGGTGCTGCTTCTTCAAGTGTGTCTTATTTGACCACAGGCGCATTTGCTCGTGTCCGACGGCAGTTTGGTGTGGAAATCAGTCAATTTGAAGGCATTGAGGAAAAACTGGCAGAAATTGCAGGATTAAATTATTTGATCAATGCCACCCGGTTGTTAACCGTAGCAGCCGTCAATGAACACAAAAAACCTTCCGTTGCTTCGGCCATCACCAAATATTTTAACACCGAACTTGCCCGAATTACGGTCAACAATGCCATGGATGTGCATGCGGGACGTGCTGTTGTTGTTGGTCCGCGCAATTACCTTGTTAATTATTATCAGGGCATACCTATTTCTGTAACGGTTGAAGGGGCAAACATCATGTCTCGAAACTTGTTGATTTTTGGCCAGGGCTCCATGGCTTGCCATCCCTTCGTTCGCGAAGAATTTTATGCCATTGCAAAAGGGGATAAAGTCCGTTTCCGGGATTTA
>CAZGKX010000047.1:9210-22478 GCA_964525945.1 uncultured Legionellaceae bacterium | reverse complement strand
AGAGTTAGAGTACTATGTGGATAAGGGAAGTGCCCCCGGATTTGGGGAAGAGCCATAAGTTTTATTGTTACCGTTTTTAAAACGTTAACTTAGAAGCAACTTCATCGTCAGCAAGATTTGGAGCATCAGAAATAGCTTGTGGGGCAGGTTTCAAAAACTTCGATGATTGTGCATAATGATTTGGTTCCGCCGCGCTACGTTTTTTACTATTCAATTTCGTTAATTCAGCCTTGAGCGCGTCATCTAAAACAGTGTATTCAGTTTTCTTTTCTAATGTTTGTGTATAAACATCCGAGTCTGCATCACATAAAATCAATATGGATTCAATCTGCTGCAAAAGCTCTGTGCTTTTGTTCATGGCACACTGACCATACTCTCTTTTTTCTTTAACTGTTAATGCTTGTTGCAGGCAGTAATGATAATAAAGACGTAATACGGATAAATGAGTCGCATAATTATCATATGCTTCAACGAGCAAGCCTAAATTTTTGGGAGTTTTTTCTTCTTGATGCTTTTTGATCTTAACGGCCAAAAGCGCTTTATAATCGATGCTTGTTTGTTCACCTTCAGTTTGAGCCCTATCAAGAAGATAAGGTGTGAGGCTATTTACCCTAGGTTTGGTCGTGCCAGGTAAAAACAACTCCCCCTTAAGTGCACTTGTCGCGATTTGCATAGTCACAAGGTTTTTACTGGTTAATCTCTCTCTTTTAGCAAACATAAGTTGATTCCATTGAAAAAATATTAAATTTAGTGAGGTATTATAGAACAAACAACCCAATCAATCCATACAACCCACCTTTTGGTCATTGTTGCAAAAGCAGAGCGGGTTAATTCAAATATTTGGGGTGGTAGAGAAAGTCAGTTTGAGAACGAGGTAATCTTTGAGTTGTGAGGGCAATGCATTAGAAAATCAAAAGCTCTAAGCAACGGTGCTTAGAGCTAAGTTGATTAATTTGTTTCGTCAACGTCAGTGCCTTGCTTTTCTTGTTGAATACGCAAATAAATTTCTTCGCGATGAACAGAAACATCTTTAGGCGCATTAATGCCTAATCGAACTTGGTTACCCTTCACACCCAATACCGTAATATTTACATCGTCACCAATAATCAATGTTTCGCCGATACGCCGTGTCAAAATTAACATAATTTAATCTCCCTAACATGGCAGCCACCATATCCATAGACGCATCCACGGTGCTCTTGATGACTACAAAAACCGAGTAATAAAAATCAACTGTTCGGTCATTATTTTACAACATGAATCTTAACATAATATTAAGAGAGGAGCATGTACTCATACTCTGATAGTATTGTTCATGGAAGTGAATATAGCAACTGAAAAGCAGCAGTGTATTTTTTTGCTACTTAGTCGTATAGTATTATAACGAGTAGCAACCGGATAATCAAGGCAAAAACAACCCATAAGGATTCCCCATGAATAAAAAAAGACTATCGATTCTAAGCATGCTGTTGGTGGTGGGACTTTATGCTTCTCCTTCCACTTATGCTGTGCAATACATTGATTTTGAACCCCCCGGAGATGGACCAAGCCTGCCACCTCCAGACGATGATAATAATAGAGAAGCACTGGTTCCAGGCACACCGGTTCCAGTTTACCCCAATGATCAAGAGTTCGATAACGCACAAAGAACTGAAACAGACACCGGTGATCCTTCTTTAAACGATGACCCATCTTTAGACGACGATCCCATGCCCAATGATACTTCAGCCGAATAAATGAATATATTTCCACCTATCATTTGATAATAATACCACCATGATCTATTCTTATACAAAGAGAGGTGGTGGTTATCGATTGCAAATCCTTAACTATCATCAACTGGCTGATAATCAATGACAAGGAATGCATCATGAAAATATCAAATATAGTGCCTGTATTGTTAATCAGTACGGTCTCCGTGGGTTTTAGCACCAGCACGCTTGCGGCCGCCTCACAACAAAAACCAAATCCCGTGACGACCGTTGGTCAGGGTGTAGGTCAAGTTGCCGGCGGAGTGGTTGAAGGTGCCGGTACAGTGGTTAAAGGTGCTGGCATGGTCATCTACAAAGGTGTGAAAGGCGTAGGGGATTTTACTGGACATGTGCTCACAGGTTTTGGGCAAGGTGTTAACTCCATGGGTAAATCCATCACGAAAAAAAGCAACTAATGTAAACGAACATATGCCAAGTCATTTCTCCCACAATGGTTTTCATTGTTGGGAGAATTTTTTTTATTCCGACATCGAAAAACAAAGGATTGTTCATCATGCCAAATACATGGATCAAAATGGGTTGTCTGCTGTTTTGCTTATCGTTCCATGTTCTGTCCAATGCAACGGGTACTATCAAGACCGATGTAGATCCCAACAAGCCCATTAAAATATTATCGTTGGACTCAGGAGGTATTCATGGCATTATTTCAGCCCATTCGCTGTATTATTTGGAAAAAAAATCCGGGAAATCCATTCATGAACTTTTCGATTTAATCGTATGTACATCCACGGGGGCAATTGAGGCAGCCATATTAACCTTACCAAATCCCCAGGGTAATCCTAACTATTCTTCCCAGCAATTGCTGTATTTCTATAACCATGAAATAGCCACCTTATTAAGAACGCCACTGTGGTGGCGTATTGTAAGCTTGAAAGGATTGATTCGACCTGAGTTAAACTCAGACGCCGTGTATGCCCTGCTTAATCAATGGTGTAAAAATTACAAGTTAAGTGATCTACTCAATCATGTCGTGATAGTGACTTACAATTTAGACACCAATTGGATCATACAATTTGATAATCAAGCAGCCAAGGGTGATCCATCCAAAGATTTTAAACTTGTTGACGTGCTGTATGGCGCTATTTCCGCTCCGACGAAAATAGGCCCTCGGGCGATGAATAACTTAACTAAAACCAAATCTTATACATTGGTTGATGGTGCCGTGATGTCGACTGATCCTGCAGAAGTTGGGTTGATCGTAGCGACAAAATTATACCCAAATAACCCTAAATATATTTTATCCTTGGGCAATGGCATGCAACCCCCTATCATTGATAGCAAACAGGTAAAAAATTGGGGGCTATTAAGCTGGGCCGAACCATTAATAAGCACATTGATGACGGCCAGAACTAACTTGTCACAGAAACTCATGTACCTCATGTACCATGAAAATGCACTCAATTTAAAATATTATGCCCGTATCAATGTAGAGTTGCCGCACAATGCTGCGGGCTCATTTGGTAGCAGCCCGCAGCAAATTAACTTATTAAATCAGATCGGTCAACAACTGGTGGAACAGCACCGTGCGCAACTTGATTTTTTTGCAAACACTGCTGAAACACCCGTGCCTCAAGACTAAAACCAATGTGAAACGATCTCATTTCGAGGTCGTTTCGTGAGGTGGTTCTTTGCCTTGCAAGGATAAGGCGGCAATGATCAAGGACAAATGTGTAAAAGCTTGAGGAAAATTTCCCAACATTTCATGGTGCTTGGTGTCATATTCCTCAGAAAACAAACCGAGATCATTGCGTGTAGCAATCGCATGTTCGAACACTTTTTTGGCGTCATTCATTTCTCCGCATTGAGCAAGACAAGTAACAAGCCAAAATGTACACGCTAGAAAAGCGCCTTCATCCCCTTCTAAACCATCGGTATTCAAAGGGTAGCGCAGCAACAATCCATCAACTTCTAATTTTTTTCTAATTTCAGCAATGGTACGTATGACCCGGTCGTCTGAATACTCCAGGAAACCATACATCGGTATCAGCAATAAAGCGGAGTCCATTACAGGGAAACCCTCTGCTTGAATAAAGACCCCTTTCGCTTCATCGTAGCATTTTGTTTCAATGTATTGCCTTAAGGCGGCACGGTTTTCTTCCCATTGGTGCATGGAAACATCATGTCCCAAATCATTGGCCAGTCGAATGCCTCTATCCAATGCCACCCAACACATGATTTTCGAATGGGTAAAATGCCGGGGTTCGACGCGCATTTCCCAAATTCCAAAGTCTGGGGATCGCCATTTTTCCACCACAAAATTCACGATATGCTCTATAAACAGCCAATATTCTTTGTTTGGAGAAGAACCACGTTCATGCCAATTCCAAGCCAAATCAATCAATGAGCCATACATGTCCAACTGCAGTTGCTTCGCGGCTGTGTTGCCGATACGCACAGGTTTAGCCCCCTTATAACCGGCGAGCTCATCGAGAACATACTCCGGCAAATGCCTTTCACCATACACGCCGAACAATGTTTGCAAACCATCAGAACTACTGTGACTGCTGCGTTCAATAAAACGCCGAAAACCATCAGCTTCTTTCACAAAACCCAACACAGTGAGTGAGCGCACAGCCAAATACGAATCACGAATCCAACTGAATCGGTAATCCCAATTGCGAATGCCCCCGGCACACTCCGGCAATGACGTGGTGGCAGCAGCAGCAATAGCGCCCGTTGGAGCATTCGAGCGACACTTTAACACCAACGCTGAGCGCGCCAGCAATTTGTGGTAATGGCCTACAAATATTCCCTGCTCCATCCAAAGTTCCCACCATTTTTTCGTTTCACTTAAACGGTAATCCAACTCTTCAATGGAAGGCACTTCCACGCGATTATCATCGAGGTCTTCTGGGCTAAAATACATTAATGATAAATAAAGGCGTTCTTTGGGTTGAACCGTAATCACAGAGGTTAAATGATAACGATCCCGAAAGGTAAGCGACATATTGCCCGAAATGAGCAAACCATTGTTACCACCTAACGCCGCAAAAGCCGTTTTTTTGTAAGGTCGGATCCAGGGTTTGATTGCACCATAATCAAAACGCGGAACCACATCAACCTTCAATTCCACAACACCTTTAATGCCTTCAATGATCCGCAAAACTTGCAAGTAAGGGTGGTATTCGCCTTCTTTTCGCATTGAAAAGAAATCATACAAACGCACTTCGCCGGTTTCAGTGATAAAATGTGTCTTAAGAATCATGGTGTTATCGTGATAGCTACGTTCTACTTCGAATGCTCCGGTGGGTGCAATTTGACAATAGCCCGCCATTTTCCAATCCAAAAGTCGACCAAAACAAGAAGGTGAGTCAATGCGTGGCATACAACACCAATCAATGGATCCATATTTTGAAACCAAGGCGCTGGAATGGCAATCGCCAATATAGCCATAATCACTGATGAAGGGTTGTGTTTTTTGGTATTGTTTAAGTGTTTTCATTGCCTATCCCTAGCTAGATGATGAAACCATGCGGATCTTTATATTTCAAGGTATAGTTCAAGAGGGTGAGATAATCAAATTACATCCCATGGCATAAAACACCTGTAATAATTCTATTTCAGGCCACGGGCTCTTTTTAATCTAGGCAATAAATAAGCCACGTAACGCTTAAACCCTTTGCTTAATGTTTTAAGTTTTGACCAGGTCGTTTGTTTTGGATCAAACAACATGGACAGAAAGTGATACGCTATAAAATAAATTTCCGTGAAAAAACAACGCAAGGCATTTAAATATTTATTTTTTTGAATGTTTAAATGCACGCTCTGATCGATCGCTTGTTTGGAGATGACTCCTTTTGTCAATAGCAAGGACAATTCACGACCCACCAAATCGGCAAGTTGTTGTTGCGAATAAGCATTGGATGCGATTAAATCACGGTGCGTTTGATCAGCAAGCGCTTGTAAGAAATCCAGGTCTTTTATTTTTTTTACCACCTCATCAATGTTTGAGAAATCTTTTTCCAACACAATATAATGTTCATCAGGTTGGCAAACACCGCTGTAAAAACCCGGAAACATAATCATTGGGGTGCGTGTTGCTGCGGCTTCAAATACCCGCGGAGATATAGCATTGTAAAGAATTTTTCCGTCGTAGGGTTTTAGCACCTCTTGGTAGACCCGTTGAAAATCTGCATTTTTATGCTTTTTTAAAAAAGCATTGGTTTTATTTTTAATGCTTTCATCAAAATCCCAAATGCTCGCCCCGCTTTCTGTGCCCAACACTGCTCTTGAATTCATCAATAAACGCAGCCAGTTTTCACCGTACACCCGGTCCTGTTCCTGCGTGCTGATATCAAGGTTCAAATGAGCATGTTGCGTTTGTTGGATAAATTCTTCGGCTATGGTTATTTTTTCGTGGGCCAGAGAACCTAACCAATATTCACATTGCCGTCCACGGTAAGAAACATCAATGGTGCGTTCATGCACTCGTGGCGACACAATATGTTGCATGTCATCGCTCACATAGCCTGTTAATACATTTATTTTTTTTAAATTTTTTAACCTGGGATCAGGGTACGCATCCTCCAAAAGGGAAGGATTCACGAGGGTAAACAACACATGAAACCCTAAATGATGCAAATAGGATTGCACATGATTGACGCGTTGAAATTCATCTTGTAAAAAGAGAAATTTCGTTCCTTGGTATTCAGCAATTTTTCGTTGCAGCACTTTTGATAAATAATAGTGATTGTACGGCTTGACGGAGTAATGCAAACCGATGGCATCAAAATTTGTTAAGTCCAATTTATCAATAACTTTATTGAGCAATGGATTCAAGACATGCCAGTTAAAACATTCACTGCCCGTGATAGCATTGATGTGATCCTGTACGGCTTTGGTGTGATGAGACGTATCGGCAAGGAACAAAATATTGGGTAAATTCATCGGGTTATCATCTTAAAAGCAGTGGTTAATCGAAAACAAACTCTAATCAGCAGTCGCATGGAGGGGGGCGATTTTTGGTAGATAGACATTGCTCTTTGAACTATTTTTTTAAAAAAAGAGCGGTGTTTGCAATCACGTTCAAATTGCCCAACATCATATCCCGCAGCAACCACAGATTTTTGTCGTTGAGCAAGCTCCAGCTCAATAATTTCATCGCATTTTTTCATAAATGTTTGGTAACTGTATTGTTCATTCAAGGCAATTTCTTGGTAAGCCACATCCGCCATGTGCTGCAAATAATCATCGTCTTTTAAACAAGCCACAACGTGATCAATGTTGCTGAAATCCTTTTTAAGGGCAATATAATGCCGTTCCGGCACCAGAATACCCGAATATTCCCCTTCATAAAGAACCAAAACCGTTTTTAAAGCAATGGCTTCAAAACAGCGTGGTGAGATTTGATTGAGTTGGTGTTTACCCTCATGATCCCGTAAATATTTTTCTTGTACACGTTGAAAGCTGTCTTTGGGGTAGGTTAATTGGTGCTTATCGATACAAGCTTCTAATTCGCCTGTAAAATCCATAACACTGGCACCACTTTCCACACCAAGTGTGGCTTTACACGACAAAAGAAAATCCAGCCATTGTGCTCCATAAATTCGATCTTTTTCATTGTACGATAAATTCACATGGAGTGACTGAGCGGCTGGGCATTGCTGCCATTTATCCACAATACTCCATTTTTCATACGCAAGCTCACCATACCAATAAGGCAACTTCCTACCTCTATACCCAACATGCACAGGACGGTTATGAATAGGAGCAAGATGGGCTTGTGAGAGTAAGCGTGCCGGAACATAACCCGTTAAATTATTGTATTTGGCAAGGGATGGTAATTTTTGAGGGCAATAAATCTTGTCCAATTCATGTGCAGGAAAACACGAAAATAAAACATCCGTTCGCAAAAACGCCAGTTCTTCAACCATTTTGTTGATTTGTCGGTATTCATCTTGCGCATAAACAATTTTCAAACCATTGTAGGCACGGAGCCTTTGTTTGGCAGATTTTGAAAGAAAGTAATCACTGATGATGCTTAACGAATAATGAACAATAATGGCATCAAATTTATGAAGATCAAGTTTGTTGGAGATGTCGCCGATGGTTGAGTGCAACCATACGTTGTGCGAAGAATAATGGACAATGGCGTCAATATGATCCGAAATCGTGTTAGCGGCACTGCCCTCCCCGGGCTTATTGCACAATAAAAGAATATTTAATGTCATCATTGATCCGTAATTAACTGTACTTCATGATTTTATTTTTAATCAATGTTAACCAATGGTGTTTGCCATTCTTTTTTAAAATTAAAATACTTTTTTTGACCATCGAAAACGATGCTGCTTTTATAAACAATTGGCACACGGCTTTGGCAAAGCCTCTTTTTACTTGTTCGTCGTTTAAAAAAGGACAAGGTGGTGCATTTTTTTTGTCAATAAAACGATTTAAAGTACCATCAAAATAATCAATGAACGATTGATAAGAGTATTTGTTACTTAAAATAATATCTGTGTATACTCTTTCCGTTAATGTTTTTAAAAAGTCATCGTTGTTGATTTTTTGCAACACATTGTCAATATTACTAAAATCTTTTTTAAGCACAATATAATGCAAGTCGGGTATTAAAACATTGGAATAATCGCCCTCAAATAAAACCAACGCTGTGTGCAAGCAAATGGCTTCAAATATTTTAGGAGACACTTGGTTCATTTTTATTAAACCTTCATGTTCCTTTAAAAATAAATTAAAAATTTCGTTATAATCTGCCTGTGGATTTTTTTCCAAGTATTGGCTGATTTTTCCACTCAATTCCCCATCAAAATCGAATACATTTGAACCGCTTTCCGTGCCCAAAGTCGCTTTTGAAGAGGCAAGAAAGGCGTACCATGCATCACCGTAAATGCGCTTTGAAGCGTCCCATTCAATGTCTTCAATAATGTTGTTTTGAGCGCAAATTTCTTTCATTTTTTTGCCAATAAATTCTTTTTCCTGACCCAAATCACCGTACCAAAAAGGTAAATTACGACCCCGGTAGGCAATGTGAATATTGCGTTGCTCAACAGGTTTTACCGGGTAGTGGATCAGTGAGTCAGGGACATACCCTGTGAGATTAGGAAGAAACGTCACACAAGGCAAACGTTGTTTTGAATAGACTTTATCAATTGAACATTCCGGTACACAAGTAAAAACAAGCTGCACGCCTAAGTCATTCAACCACTGGATGGCCGTGTTGGTGGTGTCGTATTCATCTTGAATAAACGCAATTTTTAAACCAACGTACTGTTTTAAACGTTGCCTCATCGTTGGCGACAACGTCCAATTTCCAGACAACACCGACAGCCTTAGCGAATAATGAATCACCACCGCATCATAACCATGCAGAGCAACACCGGCTTGCGTGCCATCCATATAAGTCACGCGATGTTGTGAATATTTTTGAAAACTATCAATGTGTTCTTTAACAGCACTTACAGCGTAACTTTTTGACTCAAATAAAACCAATATATTTAATTTTTGTGTAAATTGATGTTCTCTTTTTACAGAAATTCGATCGTTTATCCCTGTAATCAACTTCACGAATTTGCCATTGTAAGATTGGCCATGAGCAAGGACCAATGATTTTTGAATAAAAGCGACATCACTGGATAGTGCCTCACCGACCAGCATCTGTTTTACAAAAGCATCAACTGAATCAGCAAACAAAAATACATCACCGAACCCATTCAATGCATCAATTGGGGTTGAGATGACGGGCAATTGGCAGGCCATGTACTCAAAAGCTTTCAAAGGAAACGTTTTTTTGACCAAATTTTGAGTCTGTCGAAACGGAATAAGCCCCACGGTAGCGTTTGTTGATCGCTCTCTGACTTGTTCGGGTGTTAATGTGCCTAAATAACTGACATTTTTATAAGAAAGCAAATGCGTCCATTCAGGATCATTCGCGCACAAAACGGGGCCACAAAATTGAAATTGCCAGTCGGGTAATTGTTCAACCACACCGATAAGCAATGCAAAATCAATTTTATTGAAAATATTGCCTTGGTACAACGCTATTTTTTCGGAGCCTGTTTTATGGCTCGTAGCTTCTCGATAAAATTCATAATCACAACCATTGCTGATGACTCGTGTTTTATGGGTCCATTTAGAATTGGTTTGAACAATGCTGTCTCGTACACCTGGAGAAACACATATGATTTCGTTGACGATCGCCATGACCTGCATCAAAGAACTCAAAAAAAACTCATTTTTTGATAGATCAACAGGATAGTCCGGTGAAAAATAGTCCTCGGTGGCATGGTAAATTTTATCAACCGCGTAAGCCTGTTGGATATAATTTAAAAACAAAGGCTGATAAATCCAGAGCAATGGCGCAATAATGCCTTTTGAATTAAGGGCTTCTGCAATTAAATCCGCTTGTTTTTGACGGTGGAAATTAAAGTAGACGTGCAATATAAAAACATTGTTGCATTCGGTGTTTTCAAATTGATAGCCAGGTTCAGTTAAATCAGCTTGCACAAAAATGACAGGGTACAGTTGCGAAAAACGCGATGCATAATGGTAACGATTGCTGCGCAGTTCCGTTTTCCAATTCGACATGGTCAACATGACAACTGCGTCCATGCTGGCATTGATTTTACTAAAAACAGTCATAAAAGGTGATGTCCTTGTATGGGTTAGGTCATAATGATTAATTGCTGCCATCGCTGGTGAATAAAATTCCGCCATTCTTTTCCACCATTTTGGGAGACATCAATACCAAATCCCTCCTTCATCCATTGTTTTTCAGGGGCAGGAAAGCCTAATTTGTCGCGACGTTTACGAATGGACTCAGGGATGACATCTTTTAGTGCTTCCCTGAGCACGGCCTTTGTATAACCGTGACGAATACGAAAGTTGGCAGGCAATGAAAGCACAAAATCCACCAATTCAGTATCCAAAAAAGGCACTCGGGATTCAAGAGAAAAACGCATGGAATTTCTATCTTCATAGCGAAGCAGCTGTGGAATATTGGATTCACTGAGTAAATTTTCCAAGCGCTCTTCAAAACTGTTAAAATTCAATAACAATTGATTTAAACGAAAATCCATTTCATCGCCCAGCTGTGTTGGGCGCGGTACATTTAATCGTGCCGCACGCGAAAAACGTTTTTTGATCATGTTTTTTAATACGTGCTTCGCATCCCATTGGATGTTCATGTCTTTAAAAGACAATAACTCTCGAACCAAGGACAGATATTTACGTTTTTTAATGAGATCAGCAAAATAACTGGGTATAAACCCCATATACCCGGCTAACATTTCGTCAGCCCCCTGCCCATCTAAAACAACTTTGATCGAAGTTTCAGCTATTTTTTTAAACACACAATATTGGGCAAAAATACTCATGCTGCCAAACGGTTCATCTTGCGTATGAATCAAATCATTTAAATGTTCTTGAAACAAAGCGCGCGTTGGTTCTGTAAAATGCGCGTGGGCCCGAGTGTGATCGATCACTTTTTTTGCCCACAACGTTTCATCAAGCTCAGAATGAGACGGATAATGGGTGGTGAACGTGTTAAATGGCGTGCCCTGTTTTAACTGTGAACCAATACAGACGATCGCCGAAGAATCTATACCCCCGCTTAAACACGAACCAATTGGCACATCGCTATGGAGATGAAGTTTGACGGAGTCATACAGCAACTCTTTAAGCGTTGCCGCGGCTCTCTTAAAGGTCATGGAGTAATCAATAGCAACGTTAGGATGCCAATAACGAATAAAATTCAACGTGGTTTGTTGTTTATGCAAAGACAGCAATGCATAGTGTGCATGAGGAAAACGCTTGATATGTTTATAAAAAGTCCAATCTTGCCGCTCCAGATAACCATGCTCCAAAAAAAGCTGCGATGTCACCCGATCTTCTTCTTTGAAAAAGTCAGACACGCGAGTCAGTGATTTTAACTCTGATCCAAAATAAAAATGGCCCTTATAAAAACTATAATAAAGCGGCTTGATTGCAAAAGGATCGCGCGAAATCATGATTGTCTGGTTGGCCATATCGTACAATAAAAAAGACCACATGCCGCGAAAACGCCGAACACAAGCTTCGCCCCAATGACGATAGCTTTCAATGATAATTTCACTGTCCGAATTGCTACGGAAAATGCTGCCTAATTGCAGGCATTCATCGCGCAAAGCTTGGTAATTATAAATTTCCCCATTAAAGACCAACACATATTGTCCATCCCCAGAAAGCATCGGCTGAGAGGCATTGTGACTTAAATCAAGAATTGACAACCGCTTATGGCCAAAATGCACGTTTTGGCACGTGGATACCCAAACACCTGAATCATCAGGACCACGATGATGCTGAACCTCATTCATGGTTTGAATTTGCTGCACGTAGGAAGCACTGCTTCCGGCGGTGTTAATTATTCCAACAATACCACACATTATTCATCATCCATGGTGTTCGAGGGTTGCAGCGGTTTGCACAGTCGCTTGATTGGCCGGCAACTGCCATGTCGCAGGATGATAAAACACGGTTTCATCGTGTTGATAATAACCGGCCACTTCAAATTCAAAACTTCTGGAAAGAAGATCATAGTACCTTGCGGTCGACAAGTCATGTAAATCCAATACTTTGTAAATCCCTGCTGAAAACATGTATTTTCCCTGACCTAACAACAACGTTTCAAAGGTAAGTGTGGTGGTGTAAGATTCACTCACACCCATTGCCAGGGTGTGGTGTTCACTGCAATGCCTTGATAACCAACGCCCATCTTCAGTGAACAATAAAATCATAAAATACACATCAAACAGACCGGCAGTGGATGCGGTGATGGTGACTTCGATGGTTAAAAACTGGCCTGCTGTGATCGCTTGAGCGGCCTTATTATGCTCATCCAAAAGTCTAATTTCAGTAATCTTGAGACCATTCTCATGAGCAGCCCAACGTGACGCAGTGCTCATGTTACCGTTGGCGTCTGGAGTTTTATGATGGCGCAAAACATCGTTTAATAATTTTTCACGCAACCAATCGGACTGGATCACCGAGTCCTTTTTTTCCGGGAATTGATCGATCAACGCTTTCGATTTGAATTCCAACTCTTTAGAATAAGCTTCATAGGCTTTGACAATATCTATAGCCCTTCCTTGCATAGCAATACGACCACACTCCAGCCAAATGGCTTGATCACAAAATTGCAAAATTTGTTGCGTGGAATGGGATACCAACAATAATGTACAGCCAGAATTTGTTAGCTTTTTCATTCGCTCAGCGCTTTTGGCACTGAAATAACTATCGCCCGCGCCTAATACTTCATCCACGATCAAAATTTCAGGTTGAATGGCCGTGGCAACAGCAAAAAATAAACGTGTTTGCATGCCAAGCGAATATGTTTTGAGAGGTTGATCAATAAACTGGCCCAACTCAACAAAATCAACAATGTCGTCGATGGCGTGCTGGTACGCTTGTTTATTTAAACCATTGTACAACAGTGATGCTTTTATGTTTTCCATCCCGGTAAATTCAGGATGAAAACCCAAACCCGTGTTCATCAACGCTTGCCAT
>CAZGKX010000047.1:0-9200 GCA_964525945.1 uncultured Legionellaceae bacterium | reverse complement strand
CACCACGGGTAGCTGCAAAATTACCTGTGATGAGTTTTAATAACGTCGATTTACCAGCTCCATTTCTACCAATAAGACCAATACGCTCCCCTTTCTTAATCGTTAAATTGATTTGATGAAGCGCAAAAAATGATTCTATATTTTTTTGTTTGAAGCCAAGTACATCCAACACCATTTGCCGATGATTTTTATAAAGGCGATATATTTTACAAACATCATTGAACACAATTGCATTATCATCATGCAAATTCATAAAATACCTTTTTAAATTTTGAATAAAATGTATACCCCAATGCAAAACTACAGACACTAAGGATCGTTGCAATGATGAGATTTTGGCTAACAAGACCGTTGACGAATAAATCTTGATAAGACCATACGTAATACGAAAATGGATTCAAGTACATGATGAATTTTAAAGAGGCGGGTACCATACTGGGTGTATATGCTATCGGACTCATGATCATCAATAACATGGTGAGGAAGGACAAAGTTTGCTGTATATCTTTAATCATTAAATTCAAGATGGAAAGCACCCATACAATGCCAGTGGTAAACATCACCTGCAAAACGATCAAATATGGAACCATCAACACGGACCAATGAATGGTTTTTAATAACACCAAATGACTGATAACAAGCATTGCAATGCCAACCAATAACGTTACATGGCTTGCTAAAACGGCTTGTAAAGGAATAAATTCGGAGGGATAAACGGTGTTCAACAACAACGATTTTTTATTGGACAAAGACATTGTGCCTGACGTCAACCCTTCTGAAAAGCCTAAAAAAGGCAACAATCCACTCATGATATAGATCATATATACCTGACTCGTCATATCGGCAGGCTTGATTCTAAATATAAACAAATACAACGTTGCATAAATAAAAAATAAAATGACGGGGTATATAAATACCCAAAAAATACCGGCCATCGATCCAGCATAGCGCTGAGAAATATCAGATAAAAGCGCACCTTTTAATAAAAAGAAATTTTGCCTGATCAATTGCAAAGAAAATATGTTCGGCGTTCGGCTTTGTTGGCGTTTCATATTTTCCCTATCGAATTGGAGAGCAACCTGTCCACAATGGCTCCAGCAGAATTGCCATTGCCGTAAAATTTTTCGTATTTTAGCGTGTGGCGTGTCGCTTCATTCAGCATGCGATCATGCAGCGAAAAAGGTGTATTGGGTGAGCAAATCTGGTTCCACCCTGAATCCACTAACTCTGTCCATTCAGTCTCATCCCGCAAGGTAATGCACGGCACTTTATTAAAGTAGGCCTCTTTCTGCACCCCACCGGAGTCCGTTATGATACAATTGGCGTTCTGTTCAAGTGCAAGCATGTCTAAATAACCCACGGGGTCAATGAGCTTTATACGTTTGTTCAATGCATCAAACAAGTTAAAAGCCTGGAGAGCTTTACGGGTTCTTGGGTGCAAAGGCAAGACAATCAATGTGCTTTGGCTGAAATGAATAAGCGCCTCACAAATATTTTTTAAGCGGCTCTCGCAATCGGTGTTCTCTGCACGGTGAATTGTTGCCAGGCAATACGAACGGTCATGCAGTTGCAAGGTATCCAAACTGGTTTTTCGATGGGTGTTGTATTCGTTGTAAAAAAGGGTGGCATCGTACATGACATCCCCCACATTGACAATTTTCGTACCGGCAATGCCCTCTTTAATCAATTGATGAAAGCTGTTGCTATTGGGTGTAAACAACAAGGTGCTGAGATGGTCCGTGACGATTCTGTTCAGTTCTTCTGGCATTTTCTGATTAAATGAACGCAAGCCTGCTTCAACATGAGCAACAGGTATATGCAGCTTTGCTGCGGCAAGCGCACCGGCGAAAGTGGAATTGGTGTCGCCATACACCAAGACCCAGTCGGGTTTTTCTTTCAACAACACTTGCTCAATTTCAATCAGCATTTGACCCGTTTGTTTGCCATGCAAACCGGAGCCAATGTTTAAATGGTAATGAGGATTAGGAATGCACAATTCATCAAAAAAACAATCGGACATATTGGCATCATAATGCTGCCCAGTATGAATGATTATTTCATCGATGTTTTGTGCAAATTGAATGACTCTGGATACCGTTGCTGCTTTAATGAATTGAGGACGAGCACCAATAACAGTACATACCTTCACAATAAATCCTTAAAACGATTAAGCCGTTGCTAATTTGGGAAGAAAAACAACCATATCGTTAGCATTTTTAAGGTATTGTTCGCCTGTTTGTTCACAAATGGCAAGGTACGTGCCATCGGATTGACGTTGAAATTCGAGGCGCTCTCCGAATCGACTCATCCAACCAATTTGTCGTGCCGGAACACCCACCATCAAGGCATAATCCGGCACATCGCGGTTGACCACGGAACCTGCGCCTACAAAAGCATGCTCCCCGATGGTTACTCCACAGACAATGGTGCAATTCGCACCGAGGGTAGCACCTCGTTTTACAACCGTATTTCGATACTCATTTTTTCGTTCAATTGCAGAACGAGGGTTGTAAACATTCGTAAACACCATGCTTGGGCCACAAAACACATCATCCTCGAGGGTCACGTTATCATAAACAGACACATTGTTTTGAATTTTAACGTTATTGCCGATCACAACTCGATTGCCAACGTATACATTTTGCCCTAAGCTGCAACGTTCGCCAATGCGGGCACCCGCGCTAACATGCACCCAGTGCCATATTCGTGTTTTTTTGCCAATGACTGCACCATCATCAATAATGGCTGTTTCGTGAGCCTGGTGTAATTCCATTTTGTTTTTCCCTTATTTAGGCTGAGACCTCTTCCTGGCTCAATATTTCATGCAACGCTTGGGTAATTTTTTGTTGATCAGCAAGCGTTAAATAGGGGTGCATGGGCAAACTCATAACACGATTTGCCACCTGCTCGGTGATAGAGAACGTTTGCATACCTGGATAAAGCTTTTCAAAAATGGGTTGCTGGTGCAATCCCACTGGGTAATGCACAGCGGTTGGAATACCTCGTTCTTGCAATTTCTTTTGGACCAGAGCGCGGTTGTCCACTTCAATGGTGTATTGAGCAAACACACTGGTGTTATGGGGCTTAACCACCGGTTTTTTTACATAAGTCGGCAACAGTTGACGGTAACGATCAGCAACGTCTTGTCTGAGTTCAATTTCTTCTGGAAAAATCGCCATTTTTTCAAGTAAAAATGCCGCCTGCAGGGTATCAAAACGACCATTTACACCTAAGCGGGTATGGACATAACGTTTTGATTGGCCATGGACACGAATTTCTTGCATCCGAGTCGCTAATTCATCATCATTTGTAAAACACGCACCGCCATCACCGTAACAACCCAATGGCTTGGATGGAAAAAAGCTTGTGCAACCGATGGTGGTTAATCCACATGATTTGCCGCTTTTGTAGGTTGCACCAAAACTTTGGGCGCCATCCTCGATAACGGGCAAGTTATATTTTTTAGCAATGGCATTGATTTCATCAAAATCAGCAGCTTGACCATAAATACTCACCGGCATAATGGCTTTTGTTTTACTGGTGATTGCGGCTTCGATACGGCTTGCGTTGATATTGTAAGTGTCCTTATCAATATCAACAAAAACGGGTTTAGCGCCTAAAAGGGCAATGACTTCAGCAGTGGCAAAAAAGCTAAATGGGGTGGTAATGACTTCATCCCCAGCACCAATGTCCAATGCCATCAAGGCAATCAATAAAGCATCGGTGCCACTTGCCATTGTTAAAGCATGTTTGACCCCTACAAATTTAGCCAGCACGCTTTCCACTTCTGTTATTTCAGGGCCCATAATGTAAGCACCATGATTTAATACTGCTTTAAATCGAGCAAGGAGACGATCTTCAATGCGATCTGATTGCGTTTTTAAGTCAATAAATTGCATAGGTTAAATCCTTAAAAAAATTGTTTTAATTCAGGAACATAACGTGAATGTGCCCGCATGCATTGCTTGATCAAGGCCATGTTGGCTTTTGACCATTCAATCGTTTGTTTCAAACCTTCGGGAAGCGATATTTTTGCTTCAAAGCCTAATTCCTGTTTGGATTTTGATGTATCACCGTGCCGTTTTCCAGAACGGTCCCAAATACGTGGGGGTTGGCTATTTATTTGTGCGATATTTCCCGTGATTTCATTGATCATGTTCGCTAAATCACGAATTGATGTTTCAACCCCAGACGCAATATTATACACATCTCCGGCCTTGCCGTTAAGAGCGCAGGCGATAAGACCTGTTACAATATCATCCACATGAATAAAATCACGGGTTGCAATGCCATCATTTTCCAAAGGAAGAGGTTGTTGGTGCAAAGCTTTAAATATAAAAGTAGGGGTTACATTACGCCAAATGGTATTGATATTGCCACGCCATTGCCCTGCGCCTAAAATCTCACCTGGCCCGTATACATTTTGAAAACGTGCTTTTACAAAAGGCATTCCATAACGCATGAAATAATAATTGCCATAAAATTCACCAAAAATTTTGGACATTTGATAAGGACTGTCTAAATACAACGACACCTCGTCCTGTTCCACAGTCGCTTCAGCATGCTCAAATGTTTTTTTAGCAACCGTACATCCCGCGGATGAATAAACCACTTTTTGCAACGATTTGAATCGACTGATTCTGTCGAACAGTTTTAAACTCGTCAACGTATTGTTTTCATGATCTTTTAACGGGTCTTCAATAGAGCTTTGATTACCATGGTACGTGGACAAATGAAAAACATAGTCTAAGTCTTCAGGTAAATTGTATAAAATTTTATCGTCTGTGATGGAGCCATGCATAAACGATAGGTTTTCATGGGATGAAATCTGAGAAATATCCGCTGATAACAGATTATCAACAACAATAACCTGCTCAGCGTTTTTTCTTAGCAATGCGTTGGTCAAGTTACTTCCTACAAAACCAGCGCCGCCCACCACCAATATTTTTTTCCCTAAAAACTTAAGCATCGCTTACCTCTATTAAAACGATCAACAGATTATGCATGCTCTAGCTCAGCAGTGCGCAAATGCGTGTAAGTCTGTTCGATACCGTACTCTTGGTAATAAGCAATCGCAGCGTTCACACCCTCTGTTAACGATGTTTTCACTTTCCAAGAAAAATCTTTGTTTGTTCTGGATGGATCCAACAATATGGTAAAAGCATCGTCTGGATTGCGTGGACGCACTTCGACTTCCTTTTCCAATTTCAGTTGCAAGGCATGCAATGTTGCATCAAACAATTCTTTAATGGAGAAATCGCTGCCTGAAGAAATGTGGTAATACCCTTGCCCTATTCCATCAACAGCTCGTTCAACACAATCAATCAAATCTTGAACATAAACAAAGTCGCGACGAGTGTCCATCACAAAGCAAGGTTTACCCGTGGTCAAACGTTGGTAGAATGTTGGCAGTGGTCCACTGATGTTGCGCGGTCCATAAGCATTCGCTAATCGGAAAGAAACGAAATTTAAACCGGACAACTCAACATAATGTTCTGCGGCTGTTTTGCTGATGGCATAACTGCTGCCGCGCGCATCGAAATGATGTGTTAAGGATACAGGTTGCTCTTTGGGGTTTAAACCGTAACAAAGTGCCGTTTGAAAGTACACCAATCGGTGACATCCCGCTTTTTTAGTTGCGGAAATGACATTTACAGTGCCCAATACATTGGTGTAACAATCTTCAATCCAATTATCAGGATCTTTGTAGGACGCTGCAGCATGCACAACCACATCGGGCTTAAACGCCATGAAAATATTTTCTATTGCTTCAGTATTGGCAATAGACTCTTCAATGACTTTAAGGTTTGTATGAGGTTTTAAATTATCTCGACGTCCCGTTGTGTAATTATCAATGACCAACACTTGATCGTTTCTTGCCAATAATCGGTCAGTTAAATGCGATCCAACAAAACCAGAACCACCCGTAATTAAAACTCTCATTGTTACACTCCTACGTTAGCAAATTTGCGATTGTGTATTTGTATTTAACTGGTCAAACATACGTTTTAAAGCATTAGATTCTTCATTTGGCGTTTTTAATGATCTGAATTTTTGCGATTGATCATGAAATTCTTGCTGCCAAACTTCATAACACAAAAACCCCCAAATTTTTCGACTAAATTTGCCAGTATTTCCAATATTTTGGATGATTCTCTCATAATCGATAAAATTATGGTTACGTTTCGCACCAGAGTGCAGTATATCCAAAACATATTCTTTCAGATCACCCTGCATCCATTCACTAAGAGGAACAGGAAAGCCCATTTTATCTTTTCTATTCAGCACTTGAGCGGGCAAAACATTTGCAAAAGTTTGCTTTAACAAGTGCTTCATTTTACCGTCGGTAAATTTGATGTTCGCCGGCACGGTTGCCATGAATTCAATCAAAGGATGATAGAGGAAAGGGACTCGAGCTTCAAGACCATGAGCCATGCTGACTCGGTCCTCAACATGCAACAAGCTTGGCAGCAAACATTTAAAATCAAAATGGGTCATGCTATCAAAATAGGATTCTGCTTTTTCAAATTTTGTGGCGTTAAATACCTTCAAAAATTGTTGGTAGACCTGAGCGGACTCAGCAGCGGTTAACGACACCTCACCATCCAAATCCATCCCTCTATCGATCAAAGAAAAGTAACGTTTTTCCAGCGATTCGAATAATCCTTGGCGCCAAAAACTTTGCAACAATGGTTTGTAGGACTTGAGCACTTCAAGGTTGGGAATAATGGATTCTGCCGTTACCACAAAATCGCCATTTTTATAATTTCCTTCGATGGCGGCTTTCATGCATTGTTCAAAATAGGCAATCACATAACGCGCATAACCACCAAATATTTCATCGCCACCCTGCCCCCCAAGCACAACTTTTACATGCTTCGCAGCTAACTCAGACACCATGTATTGTGGAAACACCCCAGGACCTGCAACTGGAAAGTCTAAATGGTAAATAATGTCATTAAAATGGCGGGCGAAATCGGTAGCGGTGATGTCTCGAACATGCAAAATTGAACCCGATGCGTTTGCCACATGCTCAGCATAAGCACTTTCATCGTACGCTTTATCCTCTAAAAAGCGACCATGAAAAAAAGGCAATGACTGCCCTTTTTCTTGACTCCCTAAGAGACCTACCAAACTGGAGTCGATACCACCACTGACATAAGCACCCACATCAACATCTGCACGTAAATGCAATTTTATCGAGTCATGAATGATTTCTTCTAATTTATTCGAAAAATACATTTGGGTGTGATCATAATCAATGTGATGATGCACATCCCAATACCGCCAAATTTTCTCCCCTTTTGGTGATACAAGCATAGCATGAGCCGGTTCTAGCTGAAAAACATCACGGAATAATGTTCGCGATCCAACAGGATATTGGAAGGTAATGTATTCAGTAAACGCTTGTCTATCGGTTGCTATTGCTGGCAAAAAGGGCAATAACGCTTTGCTTTCTGATGCAAATAAAAAATCATCGTGCAGTTTTGTATAATAGAACGGTTTGATGCCAAAATGATCCCGGGCGCAAAACAGCGATTCACCATCCCATATGGCAAACGCAAACATGCCTTTGAAATGTTTCACACAATCGACACCGTATACTTTATATGCGGCTAAAATAACTTCGGTATCAGAATTGGATTTAAATGACCAATGGGATTTTAGTGCATCCCTTAATTCGACATGGTTGTATATTTCACCATTAAAAACGATAACATCACCGGTGCTCGCAACCATCGGTTGATGGGCATGTTGGGTCAGATCAATGATGCTTAAACGGCGATGCGCCACACCCACTGTGTTGGTTTGGTTTGCCCAAATCCCTTGATCATCGGGACCGCGGTGGGCGAGCAATTCATTCATTACGTGCAATTTGTGATGGAGATTAGCGACCTGCTTGCCTTTATTATTAAAGATACCTGCAATCCCACACATAAAAAATTATTCCCTTAAACACCAATCCGTGCATAGCTTTGGCGATACTATCAAGCTTGTTTTAATTAGTCAAATCAAGCCCACGGCAAACGCATGAGGGCTTAAAAATACCATTGAGTACTTTATTTTAGTGTAATTGTGACATCTGCTAATCATGAAAAAGTTCTCCATAAGTTGGTTTCTTCTTCATTCGGTTCACCTTCGCTAAACGATAGTGCGGTATTGATATGTTCCATCTTACCCGTTATGACTGCGTCGGTTACAAGATCTAATGCATCAGTGAGCGCTACAACGGTTTCCACGCTGTGAGCTTTTAATATAGCTATTTTGTGGTTATTCATAAAATGACCAACACTACTTTTTAAATCTTGAGGTATGCTCAGTGTTTCCAGTCGTGTTTGAATAGACTCATCCATTCTTGTGACACGTTGTTTTGCAGTGTGTATGATTTCTTCTTTAAGCTCTGAAAATAAATTATCCATGTTTTCTCTAGAGTAAGTTTTTTCAGTTCCTGTATCTAAAGACGGCGAAACCATTTTTGCGTTATGATTATGTGAAGAATGCGTCACATGATGTCGTTCAGATACTTCAAAAAATATTCTTGCATAATCTGAATTTTTAAAGTGTAAAAATAAAGTTGGGTCGCCACGTTGAACTTGTGATTCGCGAACCTTACCAGCACCCTCGTCATCCTGAGTTTCATCCAAAATATTCAGTGGTCGAAGGCGTTCTAAGATAAAACCGACTCTTGCGAGATACAATTCATAGGATATGATCATAATGCCTCCATATAGGGCTCTTTGATAAAGATAATTTTTATACAAACCAAATAAAGCTATTTTTAACGCACAAATTGTTTTTAATTTTCAAAGAGTAGCAAAAATAAATATATCGTATGCACATAAGTAAGTCATCTGTTTTCTGGCATTTTTAGATAGACGATATTGTTATGCTATTATTAAATTGCGGTACAGGCGGGGACGCCAATGACCATAGTGGAATTTGGAAGCGGTGAAAGGCAACTTCTTTTGATAAATTCGAGACTCTAGAATTTTTTGAAAACATTCAGCAATACAAACCAGAATTAGATGCGTTGTTGCCCCATCATTTTCATTGACTCAATGCCCCATCAAACCTCAGTTGTCGATAAAAATGCTATACTGTAAGTCAAGATAACCAAATAAAGTACTGCGACATGAAGCTACCCATCAACGAGCCGACAGCGCCCAAGTACCTTTACATCAACCCTAAAACGAACACGG
>CAZGKX010000046.1:17833-22506 GCA_964525945.1 uncultured Legionellaceae bacterium | reverse complement strand
GTTAGAGTACTATGTGGATAAGGGAAGTGCCCCCGGATTTGGGGAAGAGCCGAAATTTTGAAAATTATAGGTTGAGAGTTAGAGTACTATGTGGATAAGGGAAGTGCCCCCGGATTTGGGGAAGAGCCAGAAATTTTGAAAATTATAGGTTGAGAGTTAGAGTACTATGTGGATAAGGGAAGTGCCCCCGGATTTGGGGAAGAGCCCAATTAACTCTCTTAACAAGTGGAAGAGTCGGGAAGAGCCGATATTGATAAAGGTCGTTCAACGTGATTTAGAGTCGGAAAAGAGAGAGATACTCCACCATGCAAGTCATTGCTTTGCATGGTGGCCAGAGGCAGAATCGAACTGCCGACACGAGGATTTTCAGTCCTCTGCTCTACCGACTGAGCTATCTGGCCGGAGTGGGTGTATTAGACTACCAGAACGATTCTGAGTCAAGAGAAAGCTGAAGTTTTTCTTAAAAATTCATGTTGCGTGAATTTAATTTAAGCATTTTGTGTTTTGATAGGTAATCGCTATCTTGGCGGCCAGTTCAGCATTGCTTTTTATTAATTCTAAATTGGCTTGCAAGCTTTGACCGGCGGTTAATTCAGCGATGCGTTTTAATAAAAAGGGAGTGATGGCTTTGCCATTAATGTGCTTCGCTTCGTCACGCGCTTGCTTGATGAGGGGGATCATCAGTGAATCAGGAATTTCAGCCGATTTTGGAATTGGATTTGCAATGACGATGCCATTGTCCAGTTTTAACGTGCGTTGGTAATGCATCATTAAAGCGATGTCTTCAATATTATCTAAGCGGTGTGGCAAAGGTATACCGCTGGAATGTGTATAAAAAGCAGGGAATTCATCGGTTTTGTAGCCAATCACAGGGACGCCTTGTGTTTCTAGCATTTCTAAGGTTTTCGATAAATCAAGAATTGATTTTGCACCGGAGCAGATAACAGTGACAGGCGTGGCTGATAATTCAATCAAGTCTGCTGAAATATCAAAGCTTTCGTGAGCATGGTGGTGCACACCACCAATGCCTCCTGTGGCAAAAATAGGTAAATGGGCTAAGTGTGCACAATACATTGCCGCAGCCACTGTTGTACTGGCGGTCAATTGCCGACTCAAAACATAGGCAATGTCACGACGTGATGCTCGAATGACGCTTTCATCACTCGCTAAATGTTGCATAATCGCTGAATTTACCCCGATATGAACCTTCCCTTGGTACAACGCTATGGTCGCGGGGACTGCACCATTATCACGAATAATTTGCTCGACAATTGCAGCCGTTTTGAGGTTATCAGGATAGGGGATGCCATAAGAAATGGTGCTCGATTCGAGTGCGACAATCGGTTGTTTCGAGTTTAATGCGTCCTCAACTTCTTCGCCTAACTTCAACAACTCATGATGGCTCATTTTATGGCCCCTTGTGCCTGTGGTTATTCCTTTTCTTTGGGCGTAAAGCCTGAAGGCATTTCAGAGCCTTCACCAAAGAAATATTTTTGCATTTCTTCTTGCAAAAATTCACGCGCTTTAGGATCGATCAAACTTAAACGATATTCATTGATCAGCATCGTTTGATGGCTCAACCACATCTTCCACGCTTGTTTTGAAACATTGTTAAATATTTTTTCACCCATTGGCCCTGGAAAGGGTGATTTGCTCATCCCCTCTGCTTCTTGTTGTAATTTGCTGCAAAAAATCGTTCGTGTCATTGAATCGCTACCTTTATTTACAATTTGTTTTGATTATAACTTTACCATACTTTTTCGAACGCTGTTAGCCATACCACGTCCTGAGAAATTTGGTTTCTGGTTGTTTTATCCTCCTGCGCAGAAGGGGGCTTGGTGTGCGGTACCATGTTTGCAGTTGCAGTTGCAGAGTTTGTTAGTGCTTCGTCCAAGCTAATAAATTTATAACCATTTTTTTTATACATTTTTATAACATCCCCTAAAAAATAACTGTTTAATAAATTAGCATGCACCAATAAAATTTGCTTCGCTTGTGGTTTAGATCGTTTTTCCGCTAACAGCGTTTGCTGCCAAATATACCCCAAATACGCATTTTTGATTTGTTGAAGGTACTGGTTCCTGATCCGCCAAGAAATGCGCAATAGACGTTCATTGAATTGATAATCTTTGCTGTCAATGGTCACTGGTGCCACAATGTATTGATTGGCCGCTAAATAATCTTGAATTTCTTGTTTCACCTCGCCTTTGCCTTCAGCCAAATAAGGGTAACGAAAATATTTAGGCTGCGTCATGACTGGTGTTAAAATTTTGTCAGCCTTTGCTATTTCTTCGATGTACTGCTCGGCTGTTATACGATTTAAATTGGCATGAGAATAAGTATGGTTACCCAACGCAAACCCTTCATTTCGAAATTCTTCAAGCAAATGCCATTGCCCTTTGCCAATCGCCCCCGCAATAATAAACCCCGTTGCAGGTACTTGATTGTCAATTAAACTCTGTACGATCCGCATAAAGCGTTCATGAGAGCGTTTTAAGTTACCTGAATCAGAACTATCTGTGCCTACGAAGGGTAGATCATCGATGGTAATGGCTATTTCGCGTTCGGCAAAAGTGGAGTGAGATATCATGCTTAACAAAAGAAAAAGACAGGGCCCAAATTGTTTCATTATTATTACCCTTTGTTTACAATGAACGGCTAATACAAGCGTAGCAACCTTTTACGTATTTTGCATAATGAGGTATTTACGATAAGAATGGAACAGAACAGGTATTTATGGCCCTATTTATTGGATTAATGTCTGGTACAAGCATGGATGGCATCGATGCAGCCTTGGTTGATGTGTCCACAAACACATTTATTGCAGGGATTACCTGCCCCTATAGTGATAAGACACAGCTACAATTAAAACACCTTATGGAGGATGGTTTCATCCGACCGTCACACTTAAGCCAAATGAACACCCAAATAGGGCGAGAATTTGCTTTGGCAGTGCACGAATTATTATCAATGGCTTCGGTCAAAAAAGAGCCCATCATCGCCATAGGTAGCCATGGTCAAACCATTTGCCACGATGCGTTCGACTTTATCCCTTATACAGTACAATTGGGATGCCCTCACACCATTGCAGAATTAACAAAGACCACAGTGGTCGCTGATTTTAGAACACGCGATATCGTTAATGGTGGCCAAGGTGCACCATTTGCTCCAATTTATCATCAAGCCTTGTTTGGGCAATGCGGTTACCCCATCGCTATTGTTAACATTGGTGGCATCGCAAATGTGACCTTTCTCAACGATAACCATGTGACGGGGTATGACATTGGTCCCGGTAATTGTTTGATGGATCGGTGGATAAAACAACAATTGAATAAAGCCTATGACAAAGACGGTGCGTGGGCAGCACAAGGGCAAGTGATTCCTCGCTTATTGACCAGCTGGCTAAGTGATCCTTTTTTTTCTCAGCTCGCTCCCAAAAGCATTGGCAAAGAGTATTTTTCAGACAATTGGTTGCAACAGCATCTACAATTCAGTGACACTGCTCAAGATGTGCAAGCAACTTTATTGGCTTTGACGGCTACAGCAATTAGCCAAATTATTTTGCATCAAAAAATCAAGCCACAGCGGTTAATGATTTGTGGCGGTGGGGCGCACAATATCGCATTGCTTGATAGATTGCGTGAACAGTTAAAAACAATCCCAGTGGGCAGTACCGCTGAAATGGGTGTTGCCCCGGACTTCCTTGAGGCGATGATGTTTGCGTGGCTTGCGGAAAAAACACTTTGCAAAACACCCAGCCATTCTTGGTGCAATCTATGCGCAGGGATTGACAACGTAATTTCGAATAAGGTGTAATGGCTCTTTTTAAATAACCTATGGCACTGCGATGCAAACACACAATAAAGCCACGGCTTATTTTATTTTTTTTCTTGCAGCTTCTTTTTATCTTTACGAATTTATTTTGCAAGTGGCACCGAGTGTGATGGCCAATCAAATGATGCAAACCTTTCGCGTAAGTGCTGAAGGCTTTGGCGTTATTTCAGCATTTTATTTTTATGCATACGCGCCCATGCAATTGCCCGCCGGTTTGTTGTTCGATCGTTACGGTCCTCGAAAATTAATGACGTTCGCTTTATTGTTATGCGCTGTGGGCTCCTTCTTTTTTGCATTAACAAACAGCATTGCCATTGCCTCGTTAGGGCGTTTTTTAATTGGGATTGGTTCAGCTTGCTCTTTTATCGGGGTTTTGGTGTTGCTTTCCCGCTGGTTTCCTCCCAAACACTTTGCAATTTTTGCCGGTATTGCGCAATTAATGAGTTCAGTGGGGGCAATATTTGGTGAAATGCCCATGGCCAAGCTGATCGATTGGGTTGGCTGGCGGCAAGCGAGTTTCATATTGTCTGGCGTAGGCGTTTTGCTCGCACTGCTATTGTGGAGTTTTATTCGTGACTACCCACACCAACCTACGCAAGCTTTGCCAGAGCATCGGTTGCGCGATGAATGGCAACGGTTAGTGGAAGTCTGCCGCCACGCTTATACGTGGATAATAGGCGGCTATGCATTTTCAATATGGACACCGATCGCAGTATTTGCCGCCTTATGGGGCGTGCCTTATCTGCAAGAAAAATACCAAATTTCAGTCATTGTCGCGTCAGGAATGTGCAGTATGATTTGGCTTGGTATTGGGGTAGGGAGTCCCTTGCTGGGCTGGT